>PBTP01000098.1 GCA_002729275.1 Roseibacillus sp.
AGGAAGGCAATCCGGATACCAGGCCGGCCATTTCCCGGTGCCAGTACGCCATCCGAACTCGCTTCCGCTGGTGCAGTGATAGACGCGGGTGGGACGGTACCACGGAGTTCCGCTATCCCACTCCATGTCGGAGTCGTAGGTGAACATTTCACCGTCAGGGTTGAAAGCCACATCATATTGGTTGCGGAATCCGGAGGAATAGAAGTTCCAGCTTTTGCCGTCGGGGTCTGTCTTGGCAATCCAGCCGCCTGGGGCGCGGATGTTGCGGGCGTGACCGCGGGCATCCGGCATACGCGGGAGAAGCAGGTCCTCCGCGTAATTCTTGGGGACAGAGTAAATTTCTGGCTTGGGAGGTTGGGTGTGATTACCCCCGAGGACCATGAGAGATTTTCCATCGGGGGTGAGGACCACCGCGTGGGGGCCATGTTCGCCCCCACCCTGTAATCCACGCATTGGAGTTACCTTATCGAGTTGATCATCCCCGTTGGTATCGGTCAGGTAGTAGAGACCACTTCCGTGGCCGCCTACCCCGCCGCCATTGACACAAACGTAGAGGCGGTTGAAGGCCCAGAGCAGGCCCTGCCCACCGCTGATTGGGGCGGGAACCTTCTCAACCTTGAGCTCGTCGCCCAGAGTGATGCGCCAGAGCCCTGCCTTGCCCTGATCACTACAGTACAGGCGACCTTTGTCGTCGACCGCCATGGAGACCCATGAACCCTGTTGCCCCTTGGGGACCGTATAGATCTTTTCTACCTCGAAGCCCTCGGGGTGGACGACCGCTTCTCCTTTAGAGGCGGGCTTCTTCTTTGCCACCTTCTTGGAGGCGCGGTGCAGGACGATGTCTTTGACCTCGACCTTCATGGGGCTTCCAGCGTGGAGTTGAATCGCCAAGACACCTGAGAGCGAGCGCTTGGTCTTTTGCTCGTCCACGATCTCACTCGTAACCAGGCCATTGACCTTGTGCGTCAGCAGGTTTCCCTTGGCCTGAATGGTGTAGGTATTCCAGTCACTAAGTTTGATCTCTTTCTTCCGATCAAAATCTCCGACGATCGCGCGTTTGCCATCGGCGGCAACCTTGATCTTCTGACCCCGTTGGGCGATGATCCCACGGCCTTTTTCCTCATACATCATTCCGAGGTAGTTCTGGGAAGGATGCATGTCCATCTGGTAGCCACTGACAACCCAGCTCTCTTTGTTAACGAGCTTGGATCGATATTGGATTCCTGAGTTGTTGTTTCCGGTTATTCTCGCCTTCAGGGTGAGTTCGAAATCTTCAACCGCTTTTCCCTGGTGGACGAGAAAGGTATTTCCCTTCGTAGGGTTGTTGGGCTTGGTTTCGCCAACAATGACCCCGTCTTTCACTGACCAGAATTTTGAAAGGCCTTCCCATCCGGAAAGGTCCTTGCCGTTGAACAGTTTTTCTGGTGCTCCCGACAGGATGGCTGGGAGCACTGACAGGGCCGCGATGAGCAAGAGACTGCGTTTCATGTTAGCCCGTTGGTAGCCGAGCGATGGTCCGCGGACAAGGCGCGTTTTACCCACCTGAAAGGGCTACCCTCCGAGCCGGAGAGCCCGGGACCGGGTAGCATGCTGGAGGGGGAATCAATACGATTCCCCTCGGGCTATCGAAAAGATGACTGGACCGGTTCCAAGGCAGGAGATTGCCGCAGCGATCGCCCTGGTGGCCCGGTCTCAGGCTCTTACGACTTATAACGCAAGCGCTTCTTGTGGCGGTTTGCCTTCATCCGCTTCTTGCGCTTGTGCTTGTTGATCTTTGTCTTTCGACGTTTTTTCAGCGAGCCCATGTTTAACAGTGGTTGTTCGAGGGTGGACGGGAGAGATTATCAGGAAACGATCTTGTTCAGCGGGTATTCGATGATTCCTTCCGCTCCGAGTTCCTTGAGGTCTGGCACGAGGTGTCGGACAGCGGACTCGTCGATGATGGTTTCCACCGCCACCCAGCCAGCTTCAGCAAGGGAGCTGACCGTTGGACGGCGGAGCGAGGGTAGGCGCTCCAATACCTTGGGCAAGGACTTTTCGGGGAGGTTGAGCTTCAAGCCGACCTTGTCTCGGGCAGCAAGCGCAGCCTGAATCATCAGGACCATACGCTCCATTTTCTGCCGCTTCCACGGGTCAGCAAAGGCCTCCTTGGATGCGAAAAAATGGGGGAATGAGACCAGTAACTCGTCCACAATACGGAGTTTGTTGGCCCGGAGCGATGAACCGGTCTCGGTAACGTCGACGATAGCGTCCACGAGATCAGGAACTTTGACTTCGGTCGCGCCCCATGAAAATTCGATGTCCGCAGTGACCCCCTTGCTTTCAAGATAGCGTTTTGTGATTCCTACGGCCTCGGTCGCAATTCGTTTTCCCTCTAAATCTTCGACCTTCCTGATTGGAGAGTCCTCAGGAACCACCAGCACCCAGCGCGTCGGACGAACGGTTGCACGGGAATAGGGGAGTTCGGCCAAATCCTCGAGGTCCGCACGGTTTTCATAGACCCAGTCGTATCCGGTAATTCCGCAGTCGAGAAAACCGTCATCGATATAGGATCCGATTTCCTGAGCTCTGATCATGAAGATGTCCAGCTCCTCATCATCGGAGGACGGGCGTAATCCCCGAGATGAGGAATATACGTGGAATCCAGCCTTCGCGAGGAGGTGGAGGGTAGGCTCCTGAAGACTACCCTTGGGGAGTGCTATACGGAGAGTGTTCGCTGGTTCGGCCACGGGAAGGTTCCGGTTGGGGGCGGGGGTTTTACCTGCGAACGGCGCCGAAGCAACGCAAATATGAGGTCTCCGGTCCCCCCGGGGGGCATGAGCCGGAGCTTCAGGGCGCCAATAGAGTCGGCAGGTGCTCCTGACCTTCGGGCTGTGAAGGAGAGGGAGGGGGCCCAATTGGGCGGAGAAATCAGGCCTGCGATAAGGCCCAGCGGACCATGGGGAGGTGCTCAGCACTCACGGAAGCGAGTATTTCGTCCCGAAATGCATGTTCTTGGGCTTTGTAGCGCTCAATAGTTTGTTCCGTGACAGAAATTTCCCACATGCGGCGGGCGACTTCGTCCAAGGGATTTTCGAGGGGTTCTGGCCCGGAGAGGACGTTTTCGGAGGCCGCGTTGCCAGTCAGGATATTAGTCCCAAGTAGGAAAGGGGCGAGTTCGTTGATTTGCCGATCTCTGAGCTCGACCGTCGCGTCCTGATCCCCTCGGAGCTCCATGAGTTCTGGAAATAGGGCACGAATCTTGCGAACAAGGCAGCTGAGGTCTTCAGATTCGGTCCCTCTGGTGCCAAGATCGCGCACTGCTCCTGCGAGTTCCTTTTTAACCCGGTCCTTGGGGACGGTGAAAGGGACTAACTTCTGGGAGTCAGATGGGGAGTCTGCAGCGGGAAAAGAGCTCATTTTCGGTAAATTCTCCAAGTAGATCCTGTGAATTAGTAGGCTTTCACAGCGATATTAGGTCTAACGGAAGCATTTCTAGCTCCAAAAAATTAGTTTGCGAGCTAAATTTTAACATTTTGTTTTAGCTGAATAATATCAAAATGCTGGGATAAAAGGCAGAGTGAGGGAAGCTCCATAGGAAAGGATCTAAATAAATTTAGCAAAAACTTGCCAAATGGGACTAACTTTAATAAATTTTCCCTGTGAGCGCACCCTCTCAATTTCAGCACCTCGCGGATGATCTCTGGCGGTTGAGCCTGTCTGAGCTGCGAGATTTCCAAGGAGTGATCACTAAGATCATGGCTGCGAAAGAGGAGATCGCGGCTGTTTCGGAAACTTCTGCGGATGAGCGGGATCGTATGGCCGCAATGGAGCTGAAAGAGATTCGGGACTACCTTCAAAACGAAGATATTGCCCTCTCTGGGCCAGAGGCGGTCGTTCTTGCGGCCTATTGCAAGCATCAGGAAGGGGCCGAACTCCTTGATTCCAAAGGACTCAATATCTTTCTCGATTCCTACGGGCGTAAGCCTGCAAATACTTCGACGGTGGTAGAAAAGCTCGGGAAACGGTCTCTGGTGGGGATTGAGGATGACGGGTTACACTCTCACAAGAAGTTCAAACTCACGGATATGGGGCAGGATGAGGCATGGGAGATATTGCTTCGCCTACGGCGCGGACGGGACAAGGGCCGGACTCATCTCACGGCGGTGATTTAGCGGCGTTCTCCTTGGGGAGCTTTGGCTCATTTCTGGTAAACCAACCCTCCTGGGTACGGTAATGGTTGACCTGCCCGGTAGATGCAGACCTCGGATGCTGCGGTATTACGCCTTGCACCCTTCATCGGGTTCCCCAATCCTGCGCCACCCATGAGCAAGGAGATTTTGGACGAGACGAGTGGATCTTTGACCCAGGCCGCGAAAGAGGCCCGGGGGCTGGCTATCGATGCGGTGCATGCCTGTTCTTCCGGGCATCTCGGGCTACCTCTGGGATGTGCCGAAATTGGAGCAGTCCTTTTCGGAGAGACAATGCGGTATAACCCGTCGGCGCCTGGCTGGCTTAACCGGGACCGATTCATTCTATCCGCAGGTCACGGCTCGATGTTTCTCTACAGTTGGCTGCACCTTGCCGGTTACGATCTCTCCCTGCAAGCGGTGAAGGATTTCCGGAAACTTCACAGTGTGACCCCCGGCCATCCCGAGTATAAGGAAACCCCCGGAGTCGAGGCGACCACAGGGCCATTGGGGCAGGGGGTAGGAAACGCGGTTGGATATGCTCTCAGTGGCAAGAGGGCCGCAGCCCGGTTTAATACCTCCGATTACACCCTTTTTGATCATCATGTGATCGCGCTTGCCGGAGACGGTTGCATGCAGGAGGGAGTTGCTCGTGAAGCAATCGCTTTTGCAGGTCACAGTGGCTTGGATAATCTGATCCTGATTTACGATAGTAATGATGTGACCCTTGACGCTATGGCAGAGGTCACCCAGAGCGAGGATGCCCAATCCTATTTCGTGGCGGTTGGCTGGGATGCCGTCACCGTCGATGGGCATGACCTCGGGGCAGTGGCTCAGGCCCTCCGCTCGGCAAAGGAAAATGACAACGGAAAGCCGAAAGTAATTATCGCCAAGACCCTCATCGGGAAGGGCATTCCGGAGGTGGCTGGAACTGCTGCTGGACATGGAGAGGGAGGAGCCAAGTTTGCGGAGGCGGCCCGGGAGGGTCTCGGTTTGCCTGCAGAGCCCTTTTACGTTTCCGAGGAGACAAGGAAGTTCTTCGCTGACCGGAATAGGACAATGCAGGATGACTTTTCTGCGTGGGAAAAGACCTACGAAGCATGGGCTGCTAAAAATCCCGATTTGGCAGCCGAGCTTCAGGCCGGAGTTTCCAATTCCGTTCCTGATGACCTTCTCGACCAGATTCCGGAGTTTGATCCGGATCATAAAGACGCCACGAGAGGATCAGGAGGCGTAGTAATTAATGCGGTGTCAAAAGCAGTTCCTCAGCTAATAAGTGGATCGGCGGATCTCTATGGTTCGACCAAGAACTACATCAAAGATGATACGGATTTCAGTGCCAGCAATCCATCTGGACGTAACATCTGGTTTGGTATTCGTGAGCACGGAATGGGTGCAATTTGTAATGGAATTGCCTATGATGGACTCTTCCGGGCGAGTGGAGCGACTTTTCTGGTTTTCGCGGATTATCTGCGCCCATCGATCCGGCTGGCGGGCCTGGCGGGCCTTCCGGTGACTTATATTTTCACTCACGATTCGGTGGGAGTCGGAGAGGATGGACCAACGCATCAGCCGGTCGAAACAGTGAGTGGGTTGCGGGTGATCCCAAATCTCGACGTGATTCGTCCAGCCGACCCGGAGGAGGTGGCAGGCGCGTGGGCAGCTGCCATGCAGCGGACTGATGGTCCAACCGCTCTGATCCTGACACGTCAAGGGGTCCCCAATCTCAGCGATGTTCCAGTAGCGGAGCGTCGTGAGGGGGCCGCCCTTGGTGGATACATACTGCGAAAGGAGAAAGATTCGCTCGAGGCGATTATTATGGCGAGTGGTTCAGAGGTTGAACATGCCCTCGAGGCTGCCGCTCGCCTCGGTGATGGCGTCAGGGTTGTCTCGATGCCCTGTCTTGAACGATTTGATCGGCAGGAAGAGGAGTATCGTGAATCGGTCCTTCCCGGATCCTGCCAGAAGAAGGTCGCCATCGAGGCGGGCGTCACGAACCTCTGGTGGAAATACGTCGGATCAGCCGGGCATGTGATCGGGATTGATCGCTTCGGTCTCAGTGCGCCGGGGAACGTCGTGATGCAGGAGCTTGGCATTACTGCAGACAAGGTGGTGGAGGCCGTTGAGAATCTCTAGGACCTAGGAGTAGTCCAGTGTGGAGCCTCCTCAGGCCTCACGCCCCGCCGTAGGGCTGGGCGGGTTGGTGCCGTAAAGAATGAACCTTGCAAAAGGGTTCTTGCTAAGGGGGCCGACCTTTTAGACTGTGCCGCCCCCGGGAGAGCCGGGGTCTCCCTGGGAAGCCCGTGGCACGGGCAGGAAATAGATGGGAAATTCGGTGAAAATCCGGAGCGGTCCCGCCACTGTGTGGCCCACATCGAAGATGCGGGCCGAGCCAGATTGCCAGCCTGGGAAGATAGTTCAAATTGCCCGCGAGTGACGGGCGNAAGAGCAGATTATCCAGTGAAGAATACTATAANGGGGCCTGTTAAGGTCNCCACATGCTTGTTGGGTGCTTCGGTCCTTTTGGACCANGTGCAAGGTCAGGAAATTGAGGAGATGGTGGTGGTGGCAAACCGTCTCGAAACTCCATTGCAAGCCGTCGGCAGTGCATTGACTATTCTGGGAGGGGAGGAGCTTCAGCAGCGTGGGCTCGTTACCCTCGANANCGCGTTACATCTTGTTCCGGGAACGGGAATTGGTTCTGAGGGTGGGCAGCGTGGTTCGATCTCCGCGCTTCGGATGCGGGGCACCGAGTCGGACCACACTCTGCTACGAATTGATGGAGTCAGGGTTTCAGACTCCAACATACCGCCCCTGAACCTGATTGGGGGAGATCCTTTGTTTGGTTATTCTTCGATCANTGTNNTGAGGGGACCTCAGAGTGCCTTGTATGGAAGCGAAGCTATCGGAGGAGTCGTGGACCTGAATACGCNANGAGGCTCTAATGCGCCCGGGCGGCACTTATTTCTGGAGGCGGGTTCGTTTGGAAGTCTTCGCGGGGGTGCAGAGCTCCAGGGAGGGAGCGAAGGTGTCCGATGGTATGTCGGGGGCAGTCGAGAACAGACAGAGAACGATCGNACGGCGAATGATTTTAGACAGGACCTGTTTGCCCTGCGGGTGGAGCGGGATCTGGGAGCAGAAACNATCGCGGGAGTGACGGCTCGAGGTTGGTTCAGCAATCTGATCAATCCTGGTAGTGTGGGAAGTTTTTCCGGGCCGGCAGAGGATGAGCGAGAAGCGGCTCTTCTCACGGGTTATGTGAGCCACCGGGTAAACGATCGGCTGAAGAGTCACCTGACGGCAGGTCTGTATCGAGAGAAGTTCGAGGAGCGGGGAGATTTCCCGTTTGCGAGTGATGCTGAGAANGCCTCTGTCGATTTGCGCAACGTCGTGAGTTGGAACAGCCAGCACGAGACTGCGGTTGGGGCTCTGGCAGAGTGGACAGCCTTTCGGTCTACCGCTACGCCGGTGGATGAGCAGGGCTGGAGAAATGGGCTTTACGCGAACCACCTCTGGCGTCCGACCGAAAAAGCCTCGGTCTCCCTCGGTGGCCGTTGGGAGAATCTTGAGAGATGGGGNGACTCTCTTACCTGGCGCGCAACCGGAAGCTGGCAGACCCCAGGAGAGAATGTTCGGTTCCATGGGAGTTACGGAACGGGTTTCCGAGCGCCTTCTTACTTTGAGCTGTTCGGGGCTATCCCNGCTTTTAATTTCGTTGGGAACCCGGACCTCANGGCGGAGAGCTCAAGGGGCTGGGATGTGGGTATGGAGTGGAAACCGTCTGAGGGCTTCCTCATGGATCTCACCTGGTTTGATAACCGTATCAAAAACCTGATTGATTTCAGNCCAGCTAATATTGGCAGGGCAACTACCCGCGGCGTCGAGCTGAGTGCTCAGGGAAAGTTATGTGATAATTTCCTCGGATGGCGGGGCTGCTACACGTGGCAGCAGGCCAGTGATGATGTGACTGGTTCACGCCTTGTCCGAAGAGCCCGCCACCGGGCCAGCCTCGATCTTATGAGCGAGCCTCTGAAGGGGCTGCTGTTTGGAGCTGGGATGACCTATACCACGGGAGTTGAAGATAACGATTTCTCGTCATTCCCTTCCATTCGGAGGGAACTTGATAGCATTGTTCTCCTGCGTGCCTATTGCACCTATCAGGTGAGTGAAAATGTGTCGCTCCATGGCAGGGTAGAGAACCTCTTGGATCGCAGCTACGAGGAGATTGCCAATTACCCGGGGCGGGGTCTTGGTGTTTTCGGGGGAATGCGGGTTCGCTGGTAACCGTTCTCTTCTTCTATCGAAGGCCTCCCTACGGCTACTCACCCAGGTAGAGCATTTGAGATGCGGTATCGAGGAGGGCTGAGCTCTCCCTGAGAAAATCCATGCCGATAATTCCATCTACAGGTCTTCCGGAGCGGTCTCGGAAAGTCTCGCGGATGGGCCCCAAAGGAGTGACTGCGACTTGGAATTCGTGCACGAGTAATTGCCCAAAGAGCAGGTTATGAAGGACCGCGCTGCGGACAGAGGCGCGATCACCGGAGGCATCAATAATTTTCGAGCGCGAGGCCACGGATGGAATGCCCAGGCGGGTTGCGCTNTCGGACGCCATCACGGTTACCTCTGCTCCGGTGTCGACAACCCATGTCAGCCGGTGGCCTCCACAATGGCATTCTACCAGCAGATGCGGAAGGCGTCCGGCTGGTTCCAGTGCCAATGAATGTAGACCCAGTCCATCCTGCTCGCCCAGTGCCGTTATGCCTTCCCGCTTTGTGTTGCCTGCTCGTGGACCCGGTATCCAGAGGTTTCCCATCCTGAGGTCTACGAGCGATGCCAGTCCATTGAGCGCGTCGATTCCCAGTTGTCCATCGTAGCGGCTTGTTGCGGTGTGGCGCCTTGAGGAGGGTGCCAGCATGAAGGGAAATGGAGTTGCGGTGACGCTCCCCGCCCCAAGTGCCCCCAGGCCGACCCACGATGTCACCGGGCGTCCCAGAGCCCCTCTGCTGACAACCTTNACAGACTTTTCAGGGATGATACCGCAGGCTCTGGCCAGATCGTAATTGAGGTCGGTGCTGTTGGCCCCGGAATCGATGAGCAAATGAACGTCCTTACCGTTGACTTGGAAATAGCCGGAATAGCGGGAATCCCCTGCCGTCTTTTTTAACCTGAGAGGCTCATATCCTAGTGAGGCCAGCCGGCTTTCTCGAGCGGTATTTGTCCGCAAGTCGGGCCTCGTCGCGCATTGCGTCAGGACAGAAACAGCAAGTGCGGAGAGGATGAGACGCTGCAGCGACCGCATAGGCAGAGTGTAGTCTGGGATTTCCCAAATACGAATGACCAAACAAGAAATGTCGGACCGTGGAGAAATCAGGAGAAGCGGACCGAGTGTTTCTTGGATAGCCGGAGAATGTCGCCCGGCTGGGGTTTCACAGAGGCGTTAGGATCGGTCATTTTTTCGCCGTTGAGCTGAACTGCTCCTGTTGCGATGAGCTGTTTCTTCAACTCCCCATTGGACTTCTTCTGCCCAAACCCCTCTTGATATGCATACGAGGTGAGCTGGAGAACATTCATGTCGGCAGACAGGTTTCCGGTTGGAAGGCCGGGGAGGTCTGAGCTCGCCAGGTCTTTTTTGGAGAACCGGGTCTCCCAGTCCTCCCTCGCAGCTAAACCCTCTGCCACGCTGTGGAAACGGGTGGTGATCTGCTGAGCCAGTTGCTTCTTTGCTTCCATGGGGTGGAGCCCTTCATCGCGTCTTCCTCCAAGGAGGAGAAGGTANTAGCGATCCATGAGCTCATCGGAAATGCTCATTAGCTTGCCGAACATCTCACCCGGGAGATCTGAAACTCCCACGTAATTGTCGTATGACTTCGACATCTTCTTGACCCCATCCGTTCCTTCAAGGAGTGGCATGGTCATAACAACCTGCTGTGCCATTCCTTCTTCTTTCTGCAGGTCTCGCCCAACCAGCAGGTTGAAAAGCTGATCAGTGCCTCCCAGCTCAATATCTGCCCTGACCTCTACGGAGTCCCATCCCTGGACGATCGGATACTGGACCTCGTGCAGCCGGACTTCCTGCCCCTTGTCTATACGCTTCCGGAAGTCGTCCCGTTGGAGCATNTGCTGCATGGTGACACGTGAATTCAGTCGCAGGACTTTTTCAAAGTTCATGTTGCGGAACCATTGACCATTGAAAACGACCTCAGTCCGGGCTTCATCAAGAACCTTGAAGGCCTGTGTGGTATAGGTTTCGGCATTGGNCATGATCGCCTCACGGCTCAGGGGTGGGCGCGTTGCGCTACGGCCGGAGGGGTCTCCGATGGCAGCAGTGAAGTCGCCAATGATGAGAACTGCCTGATGGCCGAGCTCCTGGAATTGTCTCAGTTTCTCAAAAACCACCGTATGGCCGAGATGAATATCCGGNGAAGTTGGATCAAGACCGAGNTTTGCTCGAAGAGGCCGGCCCTCTTTCAATTTAGATNCNAGCTCACTTGGAGAGAGNACTTTTTCGGTGCCAGCGCAAAGGGTGGCAAGGGCTTGGTCAACTTCCGACGGCATGTCTACATGATTTCTACGCAAGGTGAGCGGCTGGACAAGACAGATCCACCNTGATTAATGGTGATTATGAATGGACAGCCGATTGAGCAGCCGCCGTCCATGTCCCCGGATGATATCGAACCCGGGCGGTTGAGGGTCTTTGGAGTGTGTCATATCGTATTTGGTGGCCTTGGTCTGATGAATGTTGTGGGAGGGGTCGCCATGCAGTTTTTTCAACAGTCGCTGTCCGCTTTGACCCAATCGAGTGGGCCGGATGAGGTGCAGGAGATTCAGAACGAGATGTATCGNGATCTGGCGGTATACACTTGGATCACCATTACGATGTCCCTGATAGTTGGAGTTCTGATTCTNCTGTCCGGCATCGCNCTAATAAAACGGCGGCAGTCTTCGGTGCGGCTTTCAAATATGTATGTGCTGTCCTCACTCATCGCCAAAGCGGGTGGTATCGTTCTTTTCCTTCTGGTGGCCACGCCAGTCATAGGAGGGGCAGTGAATGCGATGCTGGCACAGACCAAAGCCCCGCTGCCGGGGTGGGTGGGAGGCCTGCAGGTCTTTATCGGGGTGGTCGGTGCGCTGTCGGTTCTTCTCTCAGCGATTTACCCCTTATGTGCGCTGATCATGCTCAACCGGCCTCAGGTGAGGCAATATCTGGCAAAACATGGCCGCTGATCATCACTCGCAGGCAGTATGCCCTATCCGCATCTGATCGAGAGTCCGGCAGGAAAACACCGGGAGAGTGGGGCGACCGACGGGACTCGAACCCGCGACAACCTGAATCACAATCAGGGACTCTAACCAACTGAGCTACGGCCACCATCTCCGGAACCCGAANCTGAGGGATCGGGGNAGACGATTCAAGGGCAAAGATTTAGGCTACGGGTTGGACTTCCGTGAAAGGAGGCGAGCAACGTCCTTTACGCCACGCCTGATATTCCATAAGACATCCACCCCTCCATGGACTTGTTGACGCAGAAACTCGGTTACCAGTTCAAGAATTCGTCCCTGCTCGTTCAGGCGATGACCCACCCGAGCAGGGCCTCAGAACACCGGAATGAACCGGCGGATAACCAGCGACTGGAGTTCCTTGGTGACGCGGTCCTCCAAGTAATCCTGACAAAGCACCTTTATTGCAGCCTTCCAGATGACGCGGAGGGCAGTTTGACAAAAATCAGGGCCAGTCTGGTCTCGAAACAGGCCTTGGCCGCGTGCGCCCGGAGATTGGGTCTCGGGGAGTATCTCAGGCTGGGTAAGGGTGAGGAAGGCACTGGAGGTAGAGAACGGGACTCCAATCTTGCCGATGCCTTCGAGGCGCTCCTCGGAGCGGTTTTCCTGGACGGGGGACATGTGCACGCGACGGAAGTTACCATGCGGCTGATGGATGAGGATTTACGCAACCTTTCCGGTGGCGAAGATATCAGCAATCCAAAGGGCCGCCTTCAGGAAGAACTTCAGGCGATTCGGAGGGAAAGCCCAGTGTATCGAGTTCTCGAGGAGGAGGGTCCGGACCATTTAAAGGAATTTAGGGTTGAGGTTCTCTGGAATGGAACTGCTCTTGGCAGAGGAGGTGGCTCGAGNAAGAAAAATGCGGAGACCGCTGCTGCGCAGGATGCTCTTGAGCGTCGAAGCTGGGAAGTCTAGTGGGGGGAGCTTGTTCTTAGATTGATGGAACGTCGCCACCTCGCGAACCGTATCTCCTGCCCGGAACTGCCTTCCGTGGATGAGGTTCTCACTGCCTCCACGACTTCGGTCTACGGNCGTAATTTTAATGCTGAATTCTATTATGCATCACTATGTTACGCTCAATCCCTGTGGCTTGAGGGCAAGGCCGCGCAGGCCTTGTTACAGCTGAACAAGTCGTTCATGGCAGAGTTCGGTGGAGGCGAGGAGATTCTCATCTCCTGGCCTTTGCCCTATGGGGCCAAGCACTGGGTAATGTCTCATTGCCCCGCAGAGGACTTCCTTGGAAATCCTGTCCGTCATTATCAGCATCTCGCGACCCGAATGCATGGAGTGCGTGCAGAACTCCGTGGGTGGAGGGCGTGGGGTTGCTTTCATCTTGCAGAGAAAGTGCTGGACCACGCAAGTAACCCCCGGGATGAGGAGCAGATTGAAATGGAGAAAATTCTTATCCCGTCCGTGGCGCGAGTCCTAGATCAGCTCGAGAGACTGGGGCTTCCCGGTGAGGCCGGGCTTTTCGAGGAAGTTCTCGCAAGGGGGTGATTTTTTGGGGTAGGTGAGATGAGCAGAGAGAGACTTTGATTCTTGAGCCGAGCGTCTTCCCGAGTTCTCATGGCTCAGTCTCCTGCCCTTCCTGATTGATGAAAGCCCTGAGTCTTCTACTTCCGTTCGTTTTGGTTGCCCTAGTTTGCGCGGCAAAAGTCACGGGACCTGGGAAATCCTCTCATCAGCGAACAGTCCTTTCGCGGGGATTTGTCACAGAGGGTGCTTCAATTGGGGATGTGAATGGTGATGGTCATCAGGATCTTGTGGCCGGGACCCACTGGCACGCCGGCCCTGATTTTAAAAAGAGTCATCGCTACTATCCCGGGGAAGCCGTTGATCCCAAGGGGTATGCCCATAGCTCATTCCTTAGCTGGGTCATCGATGTGGATTCGGATGGCCGCAATGACATTCTTCAGATTGCGCACGGCCCCGCCTTTCATCTCGATATCTACCTGCAGCCTGAAAATGGAACAGAGGTGGAAGAGTGGCCAAAGCATCGGGTGGTGACCAGTTTTGGTGGAGAGTCGCCCCATTTGGTTGATATTACCGGGGATGGGAAGCCGGAGCTGGTAGGGCTCCGGAAGGATGTTTGGGGGTTTTATCGTGCGGACTGGAAGCAGGTGACCAGGCCCTGGTCCTTCCATGCGATCTCGGGCAATACCAAGGCGGGTCACTACACCCATGGTCTCGGGGTTGGCGATCTCAATGGAGATAAACGACCCGATATAATTTGGAAAGAGGGCTGGTATGAGAGTCCCGAGGACGCGCTTACCGGTCAGTGGACTTTTCATAAGTTTCAGTTCTCGCCCCAGGGAGGTGGACAAATGCTGGTGTATGACGTGGACGGAGACGGAGACAATGACGTCGTGACGAGTTTGTGGGCTCACGGGTGGGGAATCGCCTGGTTCGAGAATGAATTGAGTTCCGATGGGGGTTCTCTGAAAAAACACATTATCATTCCATCAGAAGCCAAGCCAGGAACTGGGGGAGTTGCCTTTTCACAACATCACTCCATGGCTCTGGGAGACTTCAACGCTGATGGGCTGATGGACTTCGTCACGGGTAAGCGCTGGTGGGCACATGGTGGAGGAGACCCCGGGGCGGATCAGCCCTCGGTTCTCTACTGGTTTGAACTAAGGAGAAGTGAAAAACATGGGGTGGAATTCATACCGCATCTCGTAGACACGGATTCGGGAGTGGGAACCCAGGTTGCAGTGGGCGACCTCGACGGGGATGATAAAACCGACATCGGGGTTGGAAATAAAAAGGGAGTCTACATTTTCCGAACTCGCTAGGTCATCCTTCCGGGGGCTTTTGGGCAGGCGCGGAGCCGGGAAAGGGCCCTCTTTCTAACGGAATTCCCGATAAAATGGGAGGTTTGGGATGTGGTCGGCGATTTGCGGGAACACGGATGTGGGATTGCCTCTGCTGAGATGGCCGCCTTAGGATAAGGAGTCATTGAGTCATTCATAAGCCCATGAGCTATTTCAAAAGTTGCAAAGTCCTGTGGGGTGCTAGTGCCCTGCTTTTTTTCGGGGGGGTAGCGGCTCTCTCTGCTAAGCCTGGTGATACGATATACCAGCGAGGGTTCCTCAGCATCGAAGAAGCCCACAAATCCCTCGAATTACCTGACGGATACTCCCTCGAACTGGTCCTCAGTGATCCGCATATCGAGGAGCCAGTGGCCTGTGCGTTCGATGGGAATGGCGTTCTCTACGTCGTGGAAATGCGGACCTACATGCAGACCGCTGATGCGACTGGAGAGCAGGAACCCAGAAGCAGAATTTCACGACATGAGGACACCGATGGGGATGGGGTCTATGACAAGCATAGTGTCTTTATTGACAACCTTCTTCTGCCCAGGGCGGTTTTGCCCCTCGATGACCGAGTGATGGTGCATGTGACCAACACCCTTGATCTCTGGAATTACAGGGACACCGATGGAGATGGAGTCGCCGATGAAAAAGTGAAGATTTATGATGGAGGAAGACGGGGAGGTAACATGGAGCACCAGCCGAGTGGGCTGATCTGGTCGCTCGATAACTGGATTTATATCACCTACGAGAACCGCCGCTACCGATTTACCAATGGTAAATTAGAGATGGAGCGCATTCCTCGCGGGGGCGGACAATGGGGCCTGACGCAGGACGATTGGGGGCGCTTATACTATTCCACGGCAGGGGGAGAAAATCCGGCGTTCTTTTTCCAGCAACCTCCGGTCTATGGCATGCTCGATCTGCCGGGACAGACCGGACGGGATTTCCGCCGTGTGTTTCCGATTGCGGAGATTCCCGACGTGCAGGGCGGCCGTGGGCGGGTTGGCTCCAACGGGGGCCTCAACAATATGACTGGCTGTGCGGGTCAGGGAGTCTTCCGGGGAGACCGGCTTCCCGAGGATATCCGGGGCGACCTGATCATTCCGGAGCCAGTCGGGCGATTGATCCGACGGGCTTCTGTTAACAGGACAGAGGCCAAGACGGTCCTGACTAATGCGTATCCTGGTTCCGAGTTCATTCGGACCCGTGATGCTAATTTTCGCCCGCTGTGGGCCGAAACCGCGCCGGATGGACGAATGCTGCTTGTCGATATGCACCGGGGCATCATCCAGCAGGGAAACTGGACGCGCCCGGGCAGCTACCTGCGTGGGGTAATCGATAAGTGGGGGCTCGATAAGAATGTGGGCAAGGGCCGGATCTATCGTCTGGTGCATAGGGATTTCAAGCCGGGCCCTCAGCCTCGCATGTTGGATGAGAAAACGGTGGAACTGGTCAAGCATCTCTCTCACCCCAATGGCTGGTGGAGGGATACCGCTAAGAAGCTGATTGTCCTGCGAGAGGATCGTAGTTCGGTTATTCCGGCTCTCAAGGACCTTGCCCTCAGGGGTAAGACAGAGCTTGGTCGAGCGAATGCTCTTTGGACCCTGGAGGGAATTGGAGCAATAGACGCTGATACGGTTGCCTCAGCGCTGGGGAATAATTCAATCATGGTAAAGGTTCAGGCACTCAGGGTTGGGGAGCCTTTGATAGGAGAGGGTGATCAGAAGGTCGTATCCTCGATCCTGCAACTTGGGGAATTGAGTGGAAGCCCTAACGCGGAAGTAGCGACTCAGGTGGTCAATTCTATTGTTCTTAGTGGAACGCAGAATGAGGATCTTCTGGCCCTTGCCGATGAGGTGGCGAGGTCCTTCGAGGGAAATGACGCAGTAAAAGCTGTGGTCAGTAAGAGTGCTAGCATGCGTGCTCAGGCAAGGGCTGCAGCAGAAGCGCGCAGGAAAAATGCCCAGCTTGCCCGCTCCATGGAGAAGGGCAAAGTGATCTTCAACCAGCTGTGCTACACCTGCCATGGCCCGGATGGCAAGGGGACTCCGGTGCCTGATGGTAAGCCCGGTCAACTTCTGGCACCTTCAATGGTTCAGGCCCCGCGGATTATTGGGAGCGGGAGCACGATGATTCGTACGATCCTGCACGGTCTCACCGGGCCACTCGATGGGAAGACCTACCCGGGCCTCATGGCCCCGATGAATTCACAGGACGACCAATGGATTGCGGATATCGCTACCTACGTACGGAATAGTTTTGGAAATAAGGCTGCTCCGGTCACTAAGGACTTTGTGGCGGCTATTCGCGAGGAGAACAAAAGCCGCACTACGCCCTTTACTCTTCCAGAACTTGAATCTCTCGATCCGCCCATGCTGGTCAACCGTGGGGACTGGACCCTTACTGCAAGCAATGGAGCGGATGGCTGCAAGAATGCAATTGATAGTGATGGTGGTAGCCGATGGACCTCGGGTAGGACTCAGAGGGGTGGAGAGTGGTTCCAGATAGAGCTGCCAGATGTATCCAAGGTAAGTGAGATCATCCTCGATGCGGCGCCCTCAACGGATGATTATCCAAGAGAATATGAGGTTGTGGTAATGGCGAATAATGAATGGAGTAAGGTTCTCGCCAAGGGAATGGGCGACGGTCCCGTCACCGTGATTGGCCTCCCATTGGTAAATACAAAGATTATCCGGATCACTCAGAAGGGTCGTGCGAACGGCAAGCACTGGTCGATTCACGATCTCCAGATCAAGGGGAAGAAGCTGTAAATCAGATAACTGAAAAAGTTAAAGGCCATCCCTTGCCGGGATGGCCTCATGGAGTCAGGGGCGGAAATCCAAATGATGAAGACCTATCGCTTCGGGTAATCCTGATTTGCGTCTAGGTCTGCTTCAGTGATCTTGTCGGAGGGGACCCCATCAGTAGGAACCTCTGCCTTCGCGCACCATGTAATCGCATTCAGGACGATCCGGCGGAAGTCGTCGTGGCCCCAGTTACGATGAAAGTGTCCTCCTGTGAATCCAAAACCTCGACCGCCGTCGGGACGTTCGTAGGCCCATGCCAGATGTTGTATTTCTCCGCGCTCAAGGGCGGCTTTAACGTGTTGATTGCCAGAGTGAAACCCATTCCTCCTTTTCATTGTGCTGGCAGGGGGATGGGCAGAGAGAATAGGGGTCACCCCTTTCATTTCNTCTTGAAAGCGCATGTGGAAATACCATTCATCACGGATCTTGAATGGCTTTACCCCGCGGGTGATGGGGTGCTCTGGCAGTTCCTTAAAATCAGCATCCCAGTGNGGGTTGACTGACCAATTTCCTTCGAAGTAGCCGCCNATCCANTNGAGAAACTTTTCGCCCGATTTNCCCTTAGGNACCTCAACNCCATAATGAAGGCAGACNAGNCCGCAGCCGTCNTTAAGTTTCAGGTCCAAGCCCTCCAGATGTTGATTNGCCATGTGNCGCCCGCCGCCATCGCAATAGAAGATGATGCAGTCGGCATCCTCTAGNTCNGTGGCATTGGCNGGCCATCCNTTGGCGAGATGGACCTCTGCTTCAAGATCCTCTCCCATATGTTTGTTNAGTTGNNTGGCAAGCAGCAGGCATCCTGCCTTGTGCTCATGCTGGTCNTANCCATGGCTTCGGTGACCAGCCATGAAGACNACCTTCTTTTTGCCCTTGGNGNTGGANGANGCNNTTCCATCCTTGTCTCCGAGCAGGGCAGGCCCGGTAAAGGCNAGGAGAAGAATGGCTAAAAGGGCGGTANTTGCAGTTTTCATGGTCAAGTCGNATACCACACTATCAANGCCGTGATTGCAACNCGGCCGTTAAGCCGCNTNGNCTTCGGCCATTNTNCCCNTANCGAGGTAAGNCAGNCGGAAGCANGNCAGGAGNAAGACTTCGCGTGGAAGGCCTTATTTTACCCTCATGACGCCCTTCATGATNCGCCAATGCCCAGGAAATGTGCATACGAAGTCATATTGACCGGGTTGTTCCGGAGAAGTGAATTCGAGTGCTTCAGTCTCTCCCGGGAAAACGAGCCCGGTTGCTGCAATGACCTCGGGNATGTCTGGNACGTAGCCCAGTTTGACCGCAGCAGGATGGTCTGCCAGCATTTGATCCGCTGCTGTTCCCATNTTNTCTAGAGAGCCAGGTTTNCCGATTACGATGTTATGNGGCATGGAATCNGTNTTTTCAAAAAGNAGTCNTATTCGTTTTCCGGAAGGNACGTCGAAGACTTTCCTNTCNAAGANCATTTGCTCTCTTACGGACTTCAGTACGANCGTAATGGCCTCAGGNTCCTTGNCTGTTTCCGGGGTTTGNTCTCCTTCCTGTGACTCGACANTCTTCTGGAGCACCCNTGCAAACTGGTCGCCCTTTTCTGCCCGGTCACTGAGGTGACTGATGAGAGCGGCCCTGGCATTTCCGGAAGCATTCTTTCCAAAGTAAGAAGCAATGGAAATTACCGTGCCGCCCAATCCGGACTCGCTGGTCTCCTGCAGGTAGATATCGTCATACCAGGCCGTGCCCGTTTGTCCCCCATAGCCTCCGTAGAGTGCATGAATGANAATTTCNGACGCNCTNCCGGAGTCAAAATCAACGGAATACTCNGTCCAGCCCGTTGTGCCGCGAGCGNCCTTGGTCCGGTGTCCGACNCCATGAACATTGAACATGGATCCNCTTCCTTTTACGTTTTCNGTACGGATCCATCCTCCGAGGCGGTAGCGGGTATTGCGCTTCACCTTGATCGTAGCAGCCCACCCTGAGTCCGAGCTCTGGTCGCTGGTGACCTTCAGGCACATACTCCCGTTGCGCCCTTCCTTGACAGCAGAGAAGACTGCATTCTGGGAGCCACCGTGAAAGCGNGGTTTCCAGCCATCGGGNTGANCTCCTNGAATTTTTTCGATATNNCCATTGTGGAGNACATCTCTGGGGCCCTTGGTTTCTTTTGGTNTGATNCGGTCGAGGGCANTTTTNACGAAGGATCCNCCGTGNCGGCGTGCTGCNACCTGGAANGCATCATGAAGGACNGGGTCATTCATGATGACTGCCGAGTCTGTGCTGATAAGCTCTACGAGAGNGCTCCCAATTGCCTCTGAGTNTCCAAGGCTTGAAAAGGCGAGGAGTAGATCNAGNAGGACCCTTGGCTCTCTGATGGTNATTTTNCCGTCGGAGATGAACATCTTGGCCAAGGTNTCATCGAGGGGCGCATTGCGGAGNGCGGCCCTNTTCANNCCTGCATCTTTNGAGGAGAGAGCNGCCTTGATTGTCTCGAGNTCGAGGGANCCATTGCCAGCCTTGGCATAGAACTCGTGGATATTGCTCACCCTNTCNATGGTCTNNCCCTTTTCGACGGCTGCTCGTTGAGCCTCCATTCGCCAGAACATGTTACTACTGGCGAAATCNGCCCTGTAGNGNTCATTGGGAGAGCCCTTGGGGTAGACCCTGTAGATTCGTCCGTGCTGCTTATCCCGGTGTGGAGTGACGTAGGCGTTGCCCTTGCCCCGTTTGGCGTCCAACCCTGAGGANCCCTTGTTNGGGGTTGGGTTGTGNTGNATGACGACATTGTACCAGTCACAGATCCAGAGTGCTCCGTCTGGACCNACTTCGGCACATACCGGTCCAGACCAGGCATCAGCAGAATTATAAATGTTGTTGGGTTGCTGNTGTAGTTCAAAGCCAGCACCCTTCGCGTGGCGGGTCCACTGCCCAACGAGTTTTCCGGTCGGCGCACAGATGAAGGCGATATTGTTCCAGTAACGTTCGGGAAACCGCCGGGAGGTGTAAAAGGCGTGTCCCGCAGCGGCAGTATAGCGGTTGTGGGCATCGACCTGGCGAATGTCTGTGGAGCTCGGAAAGAAGAGGGGGTTATCGTCTGCTCGTGGAGTACGTGGCTGGCTGAGTCCGGCCTGCTCGTAATGACTTCGGGGAAAGGTGAGGTAAAAGCTTGGGTTTGCGTTCGCGGTCGAGCCGTGAATGTCAAATTCCTCGGAGAAGCCCAGACCCCATGTGTTGTTGGTAGTGTTCTGGAGAAATTCCATCGCGCTGGCATCTGGCTTGAATCGAAATACTCCGGTGCCGAATCCATGAGTTTGACCACCGACTTCTCCCCCGAAGCCAGAATATCCGGTAGTCGCCCAGATCCAGTTATCCACCCCATAGCGGAAGTTGGAGGTTCCGGCGTGGGTATCCCCGGTGCGAATACCGGTGAAGAGGACCTCACGCACATCAGCAACGTCATCTCCGTCGGTGTCCTTGAGAAAAAGAACATCTGAACCATTCGTGCAGATGACTCCATCATTCACGAAGACCATGGTAGTGGGGATTGAGAGTTTATCGGCAAAGATAGTGAACTTGTCAGCCCGTCCATCTCCGTCAGTATCCTCGCAGATCTTGATCCGATCATTCCCGACATTTCCTGCCTGCAAGTTGTTCGGATAATCAATAGTTTCCACGACGAAGGCCCGGCCCTTATGATCCCACGCAATGTAAATCGGATTGATGATCTCAGGTTCGGAAGCGAAGAGGGATAACTCAAACCCCGGGGGAACCTGGGCAAGCTTGATGGATTCTTCCGGGGAGAAGGGTTTAGGAACCTTGGTAACCAGCTTGCGTTCGATATAGCCGGGTAGCCGGACGTCGATCATTTCAAACTCTGGTAGTTTGAGGGCGGCAAGCTTGCCCCGGGTTTCGTCACCCACTGCCCAGTAAACTGCCCGCTTGAGAAGGTCGTGAAAGTTGGGTTGATCCCAGACGCGGTGGTCGTGCCCGGAAGCGGTATAGAAGACGCGGCCCCTGCCTTGGGTTCGGATCCATGTCCATGGCTCTCCGTCCCTCTCCTGAAGAATGGTTCGATCGGAACCATGGCGTTCATGGACATAAGTTTCGTCCCACGCGGTGAATCCTTCGTAGCCCTTTGTGATCTGGTGAGTGGCGTTGGTAGTCCGGGGAGAAAACTCAGTGCCGCCGTGTGACTTGAAGACGCCCCCGACGAGTTTGACGAAGGCCTCGGATTTTCCGTAGCAGGCCGAGGCCGAGTGGATGGGGAGAAAGCCACCCCCTCTCTCGACAAAATCCACAAGCGCCTTTTCCTGCTCCGCGGGCATCGGCCCACGCTGAGCCCAGTTGCCATACATGAGGACCGCATCGAACTGAGCCAGGGTGCGGGGATCCAGAGCCTCGGAGGGTTCCTCGAGGTAGGTCAGGTTGATGCC
The DNA here is from genome assembly GCA_002729275.1 of Roseibacillus sp. Lineage (GTDB taxonomy): Bacteria > Verrucomicrobiota > Verrucomicrobiia > Verrucomicrobiales > Akkermansiaceae > Roseibacillus_B. The sequence goes on from PBTP01000098.1 coordinate 21,477, forward strand.
ATCATCGCCAAGATGTTTTTTCAGGACCCGATAGCGGGTAACAGGATCATGACCGGGATGGTTTTTTGTAGGGGCGCCGAAGAAGAGAACTTCAAGGCGGCGGGCATTCTCACGCGGGGAAATTAGCGGAGCTGCGAAGGCCGCCACAGCCAGCGCAAGAGTAAGGACTAGGGGAGTATGCTTCATGAGGAATCAGCCCAACGGGGTGAGTGCGTGAGGGTATTTGGACGAGTATGTTTCTGAAACGATAAAATCAGAGGTCTACGACCCATGTAATCAATCGGCGGGCTTCAGGAATTCTATACACATGGCATTGGCAACTTTTACCTCGTTGCTGGTTTCCTGTAAGGTGCCGTTGTCCTTGATCGCAAAGACAGGGACGTTGCCCGATCTTTGCCCTGCAACAAGTAGCCAGCGACCGTCTGGGTCTACCCCAATATTCCTGGGAATCGCGACCTTTGCAGGGACAGTTTGAATCCGCTGGATCCGGCCTTCCCTGAGAACCTTGAAAACAGAGATGGAATCCCGCCCTTCTCCCTTGACGTCACGGTTGGCAGCATAAAGAAATTTTCCATTAGGGTGCACCCTGATCTCCGAGCAGCTCATTCCATTGGGGCTGCCGTTTGCGGGGAGGCAACTCACTTCTTGTATGGCCTGACCAAGAAGCCCATTTTCCGGATTCCGGGCGTAGACCGCGACGGTCAGGTGCAATTCGGTGAGGACGTAGGCATGCCGACCGTCCTGGCTGAATTTCATATGCCGCGGTCCGGCACCGGGATTGGTCCGAGCAGAGCCTGCTTTCTTGAGGGTAGCGGTGGCTACATCCAGGCTGTAAATGACAACCTGGTCGATTCCGAGGTCCGGGGAGTAGGCGAACTTATTGTCAGGGCCAGCGTAGATCGAGTGTGCGTGTGGCCCTTTCTGGCGCCTGAGGTTGACACTGGATCCTTCGTGCTGGTGAGCCGATGCTGATTTTATAAGAGATCCGTCCTCATCGATTTTCAAGGCAGCCACGCTGCCGCTTCCGTAATTCGCGACCATGAGGCATGTCCCTGTTCTGTCCACAGAAACGTGGCATGGTCCGCTGCCCTCCGAGGATTGAAGATTGATGGGCTTGAGCATATGGTCCTTCCCGATTTGAAAGGCCGCCACCTGGTTTTCACTACCTCTTGCGGTTGAATAGAGGTATTTGCCACTGGGGTGGAGAGCGAGGAAGCCAGCCCCGGCAATATTGGCTGCCAGCCTTGGTGGCGAGAGCTTCCCGGTCTCGGTATCGAGATCACAGAGATAGATCCCCTTGCTGTCCCCTCTGCCCTGTGTTCCGAGATACACTTTCGTGGTGCCTGCGTGAGCGAGAATCTGTGAGAAAAAGAGAAGGCCGATGAGAAACCGGAAAACTTTGAGTTGCATGGCCGGCAATTGACGGAGAATCGTGGCCTGNCTGCAAGCCTTGTCTGAATAGAAGAACCCGGGTNGGGGGTGTAAGGCTTTNTGCTCGGAACGGAATTCGGCATCTTCAGGGCTATAATGTCGCTGAATGCTGTTCTTGCGGGCGGAGTCGGGAAAAGATACGAATTCCCATGATGCGATGCTTATTCTGTCTCCTCATGCTGGTCTCCGTAGTTGAGGCAGCGCCAATGGTGCCGGGAAAAGAGAGTAAGGAGTTTCGCGANATCATGGCTGCGGTAGCTGATCCGGTAGAGGATGCGGTGCATCAGAAGGTCACGTTTCGTATCAACCATATCATGATGGAAAAAGACTGGGCGTTTGTGGATGCCCTTCCACTCACTATGGATAGTAAGAGAATCAATTATGCAGGAACCATGTTTGAGGAGTGGATTGAGGAGGCGGATGAGGTGCTCTGGGTCCTTCTGCGCTACAAGAGAGGCCGCTGGTATATCGTGGAGAGAGAGTTTTTTACTACGGAAGCAACCTGGATCGATTGGCCACAATACTTCCGGGCGCCGAGGGGGATTTTCCCAAAGCGTAAGTTCAACTAGACTACCTNTTCCCGGGGAAACGGGATCGATCTGAAATTATACCCAACACGATGAAACACTATATCTTACCTCTTGCCCTCATGGCCCTGAGCTCCTCCTTTCTCGGAGCGGAGCGCCCGAAGATCGGATCTGTTGTTCGGCATGATCCAGCCTTTGACCAACTTGTTGCGAAGGACGCCGAGATCGAGGTCTTGGCTTCCGGGTTTGTCTGGTCTGAGGGGCCTGTCTGGGACAGCAAAAACAACCGGCTCCTCTGGTCCGACGTTCCTGCCAACACGATCTATCAGTGGTCTGAGGGGAAAGAGGGTCATTCCGTCTTCATGACGCCTTCCGGATACACCGGCGTGACTCCCGGGTATCCAGAACCCGGGTCCAATGGGCTTTCTTTTGACGCCAAGGGGCGTCTTGTCTCATGTGAGCATGGCGACCGGAGGGTCGCCATGCTGACCCCTGAAGGGGGTAAGGTTACCCTTGCTGATCACTACGACGGGAAGCGTTTCAACAGTCCCAATGACCTCGCCATCCATTCGAGCGGGGCGATTTACTTTACCGATCCTCCCTACGGCTTGCCCCGCCGGGAAAAAGATCCTCGTCGGGAAACGGACTGGTTTGGAGTTTACCGTATTGAAATTGATGGAGGGGTAACCCTGCTGACAAAGGATTGTGACCGCCCCAACGGAATCGCTCTTTCGCCGGATGAAAAGAAGCTTTATGTTGCCCAGTCCCACGGCCCGAGGCCCTATATCTTTTCATGGGATATCAGGGAAGATGGAACCCTTGGCCCTCAGAAGGTCCTCTTTGATTGCTCTACGTTGGCCCGAAAGTATCCTGGAGCTCCCGATGGCATGAAGGTCGATAAGGATGGAATCATCTGGACTACTGGTCCAGGCGGGGTGCTTGTGATTTCTCCCGAGGGGAAGCTCCTCGGACATATTCTGACTGGTCAGCGGACTGCAAACTGTAACTGGGGTGATGATGGGTCGACCCTCTATATGACGGCTGATTTCCATGTCTGCCGAATCAAGACTCTTACAAAAGGCGCGGGTTGGTAGGAGCAGAAATACTTCCCTGATTAGATAGCCAGTACCCTTCTGGCCGGCCCTATGGCCAGAATCACCATCGCAATAGTGACTCCTGTGAGGTTAGGGGTGGTCGTCCTTGCTACAACTAGTGGGCATAAGGTTTCACCCACGGAATAATCCGATGGCGCGCGTTGTGCCTCAGGCCAGCACTTCTTCGACGATCCGCGCCTTTTCAACACCGGTGAGGCGAAAGTCGAGCCCCTGGAACCTATAGGTGAGCCGTTCGTGATTGATTCCAAGCTGCTTCAACATGGTGGCATGTAGATCATGAACGGAGACGTGGTCCTTGGCGACCGCGTAACCAAGTTCGTCAGTTGCTCCCCAGCTCGCACCGCCCTTGATCCCGGCACCGGCCATCCATACCGAGAATGCCTGGATGTGATGGTCTCGACCACTACCTTGCGCCATCGGGGTGCGTCCAAACTCTCCTCCCCAGATGATGAGGGTGTCTTCCAGAAGTCCCCGCTCCTTGAGGTCCTTGACCAGGGCCGCGGTGGCCTTATCTATGTGGCCGGCTACAGTATTGATCGCGCCCTTGACGTTCCCATGGTGATCCCATCCACGGTGATAGAGCTGGATAAAGCGAACTCCACGCTCGGCGAGGCGGCGCGCGACGAGGCAGTTGGAGGCGAAGGATCCGTCCCCGGGCTTGGCCCCGTAGAGGTCGAAAACATGTTTAGGCTCCTTGGATACGTCGACTAGGTCCGGGACGGAGGCCTGCATCTTGAAGGCCATTTCATACTGGGCGATCCGGGTGGCAATCTCAGGATCATTCTGTCTCTGGCCCAGCAGGTTATTCAGTCCGTTGATGGTGTTCAGGAGGTCTCCCTGGTTGTCCCGTGAGACCCCGGCGGGGTTGTTTACATAGTGAACCGGATCACCCTTGGAGTTGAATTTGACACCTTGGAATCGAGAGGGGAGAAAACCACTGTGCCACTGACGGGCGGCGATGGGCTGATCCTGTCCTCCACCGGAGGAGGTCATTACTACAAAGCCTGGAAGCTCGTCCGTGTCTGCACCGAGTCCGTAGAGAAGCCAGGAGCCCATCGAGGGCCGGCCAGGAATGACCGACCCGGTATTCATGAAGGTGTGGGCCGGGTCGTGGTTGATTTGCTCAGTAGACATCGAGTTGATGACCGCAATATCATCTGCAATGGATCCGATATGGGGGAAGGCAGAGGACATGAGTCTGCCACACTCTCCGTAGGGTTTGAACTCATGCTGAGGCCCAAGGCATTTGAGCTTGTTCCGACTTCCCTGGAGCTGCGCAAGTTGTTGCCCCTTGGTAAAGGATTCCGGCATCGGTTTGCCGTTGAGGCGGGCAAGCTCCGGCTTGTGGTCTAGGGTTTCCAGATGGGAGGGGCCGCCTGCCATGCAGAGGTGGATTACCCTTTTGGCTTTTGGTGCGAAGTGCAGTTTTTCATCGAGGACGCCCTTCCACTTGGAAGCAGCTTGGGTCTCGTGGCTCAGAAGGTAGGCGAGGGCGGCACTGCCAACGGAGTAAGATGAGCCCTTGAGAAAGGTCCGTCGGTTGATCGCATTGATGAGCTGTTCGTTCATGACTGACAATGGTGAAGATTCCCCGTCCTAGTATCGGGTAATGGTCTCATGCAGGTTGAGTAGGGCCCTGGTGACCGAAGTGAAGGCCGCAAGGTCCATGGGATTGGCTTCTTTGCCTGCTGTGTGGAGCCCGACTTTCAAAAGTGCATTTGCTTCCTCGGGGCTCTGGATGTAACGCTTGAGCTGTCGATCGTATAGCTCCTTCAGGAGTTTACTTTCTTCTGGATGAGGTTTCCGCTGGAGGAGCTGCTGGAAGCCCATTTCAAGGCGTTCACTGAAGGGGCGACTGTCTCCCGTGAGCTTCTCTGCGAGGACTCGAGCTGCTTCAACAAAGGTAGGATCGTTGAGGAGATTCAGAGCTTGCTGAGGGGTATTGGAGGTTTCCCGNCTCGCGGTGCATTCTTCCCTCGGGGGNGCGTCGAATGCGACGAGCATNGGATGGAGGAAGCTTCTCTGCCAATGCATGTAAACCCCACGACGATACTGGCTCTGNTCATTATGCTGTTTGTAGGTNCTCTTCGGAAAGTTTAGCTCNCGGTAGTAGCCAGCCGGCTGGTAGGGGCGAGCGCTCGCACCACCAATCATAGGATTAAGCAGNCCTGAGACNGCGAGGGCGTTGTCTCTGATGAATTCGGCAGGCAAGCGGCGGGNATTCTGCCTCGANTAGAGCAAGTTGTAGGGATCAGAGCCAGTCATGTCCCTNGAGGCNTTGGAGGATTGCTGGTAGGTTTCCGAGGTGAGGATCAGTTTGACGAGGTGCTTGATGTTCCAATCGCTCTCCATGAATTCTACCGCCAACCAGTCCAGGAGCTCAGGATGAGTAGGCCACTGGCCTTGGTTGCCAAGGTCCTGCAGATCGCGCGAGAGACCGGTGCCGAGAAAGAGGGCCCATACCCGGTTGACNAAGGCNCGTGCCGTGAGNGGGTTGTCCTTGGAAGCGATCCACTGGGCGAGGTCAAGCCGTGTGAGGCGATCCTGTCCGGGTTTTATTTTTTGCGCATCAGTAGCAAGAAAATCTGGAAGTGCCGGCTCCACAACAGGGCCGGAGCGGTCCATCCAGTCCCCCCTGGGCAGGATCCGAATCTCGCGTGGATTCGCGGAGAGGGTAACGAGGGTCATGCGGGTGGAACCCATCGAGCCCTTTGCCTGCTGGTCCAACTTGGCGATTTTGTCGCGAATCGGCTGGAGCGAAGGTGCAATCGTTCGGAAGTGATTCATCAGTGGACCACGGAGTTCGGCATCGATTTTCTTGTTCCCAGTTGCCAGCAACTGTTTCCGAAGATTTTCTGGAATGCCTGCAAGTGCGGCGCCGGCATCGCTGCTCGTTCGGCCTGCCAGATCCCAGAGGACCTCTCCTGCGTGCTGAGTATAGGCCAGCTGGGTAATCTTGGTTCCCGCGGGGAGCCCAACCTTTTCGGCGGATACCTCGATCCTTACCCACTTACCCGTCGCGGGAAGGTCGCCGGCCCGGTGGTGATTTGGGCCGTTGCTTCCCTGACCATATGGGATGAGATCCTCGCCCCACCAGGCTCGATGCTCCCATGAGTTCCCCGCGTTGAATTGAAGCATGATCTGGCGCGGGGGATTTTTGGGATCCAGCCAGACGTAGGAAAAAAGTTGTTCTCCATCGCCAAGGCTGATCGGCTTGCTGTCGGCGTTCACAATGTGCTGAACGAGGCCGGAGCTTGTCTGGCGGCGGGCGATCTTTCCNGAATGAACATTCTCGGTAACGGTCTGGACTCCCTCGAGGGGAAGCTCGTTATCATCAAGAATGGGTAGGTCCTTGGGCGTGTTGACTGCAATTTTTCCTCTGAGATCTTTGATCCACGTGAGGAAATCCTTCTCGAGCTGCGGGCCAGTCACCTCTAATTCCTTTTCGAGGGTGCGTTTTTCCGCCTCAATTCGCGTCAGCTCATCGGTATTCTTTGGCTCGGGGACGTCGAGTGCTGGGCCCCACTTATCGAGCTTGAAACCCGGGTATTTCTTAATGTCCGCTCCGGGATTGTAGCGGCCGTCCCCATTGTAGGCTCCCTTCTCGTAGATATCAGAAAAGAAGGCTTCCATGGAATAAAAGTCCTTGGCGGTGAAAGGGTCGAATTTGTGATCGTGGCACTCCGAGCATCCCATCGTTGAACCGAGGAAAGCAACGGAAGTTGTCCGTACTCTCTCGGCATAATATTTGGCGATGTATTCGGCATCCTGGATGCCTCCTTCCTCAGAAACCTGATTTACCCGGTTGAATCCTGTGGCGACGTATTGTTCGGTCGTAGGTTTTTTGAGCAGGTCTCCTGCCAGTTGCTCCACGATAAAGGTATCGTAGGGCTTGTTGTGATTGAAGGCCCGGATCACATAGTCCCGGTAGGGTGTCACGCTCCATGTCTTGTCGCTATGGTAGCCGTGGCTATCTGCATACCGCGCAAGGTCGAGCCACATGACCGCCATCCGTTCTCCAAAATGGGGAGAGGAAAGGAGGTGGTCGATGGACGATTGAACATTTAATGTCTCGATCTCATGGAGCGATGCGGGAAGCCCGGTCAGGTCAAAGGAAATTCTTTTCCGCAGGGTGTCTTCGTCCGCACGTGCAGAGAGCTTNCGGCCACCCTCGGCCATTCCCGCGAGGATGAAATTGTCGATAGGGTGTGAGGCACCCATTTCAGGAACGTCCGGCCTTTTGGGGACTATGTAGGCCCAGTGCGGTTCGTACTCTGCCCCCTGTTTTACCCAGTCAGACAGAATTTTTTTCTGCGCAGAAGTGAGAACCCTGTGAGATTCCGGGGGTGGCATAATTTCCTCAGGATCCTTCGTGTTGAGGCGATGAATGATTTCGGATTTGGAAGGGTCGCCGGGGACGAATGCTTCCGCGGCGAGGGCATCNGCCCNCACGTCCAGTCTAAGTTTGGCCTCGCGGGCATTCTTGTCAGGCCCGTGGCATGAGAAACAGTTCTCTGCCAGAATGGGCCGGANATCCCGGTTGTAGGACAGGGGAGCAGTCACTCCGGGCAGGGATCCGAGGAAAATAAGCGCAGTGATGGTTAGGCGCATGGCACCTATTCACTACCGAGGGTCACGGGAGTGCGCAAGAGCGGGGTTCTCCTAGTTGGTCCTGTTTTCGTGGTAGCGCCAATAAAACTGGTGCAAATCCTATAATCGAGGAGTCAGGCTAGCTTAATACTCCTTTTACGACCCTTGCAGGTTCCACGCCGGTGAGACGCATGTCCAGCCCCTGAAATTTCACCGAGAAGCGGTTATGGTCAATTCCCAGGAGGTGAAGCATGGTAGCATGAAGGTCACGCACATGGACGACATCCTTTACTGAGGCATATCCAAGTTCATCGGTTTCTCCATAGGCCGTTCCGCCCTGGATTCCGCCACCGGCCAGCCACATGGAAAAGCCCTTCATGTGGTGGTCGCGACCAGCTCCACCTTTGCCTTGGAACATGGGGGTCCGTCCGAATTCTCCGCCCCATACAATAAGAGTTTCATCCAGCATTCCGCGCTGTTTCAGGTCGGTAAGCAAGGCCCACGTTGGTTTGTCCGTAAGACCACAGCACGTGTTCATATATTGCACCAGTCCTCCGTGGTGATCCCATCCCCTGTGGTAGAGCTGGATAAAACGAACTCCTTTTTCTGCAAGTCTACGGGCAAGCAGGCAGTTTGACGCGAAGGATCCGTCGCCTGGTTTTGCGCCATACATCTCAAGAATATGCTGAGGCTCATCGGATACGTCAGTGAGATCCGGGACGCTGGCTTGCATCCGGAACGCCATCTCGTATGCAGCGATCCGGGCCTTGATTTCCGGGTTGTCGACCATCTGGTTGCGCCGGCTGTCAAGCTGCTGAATGGATTGAACAAGGGCCTGCTGGTGTTTCTCGGTTACTCCTGGAGGACGGGTGACGTAATGGACCGGATCTCCAGTGGAATTAAATTCTACCCCTTGGTGACGGCTTGGGAGAAAGCCTGTGCCCCATTGCCGGGCTGCAATCGGTTGAGGATTACGCCCTCCCACACTTGTCATGACGACGAATCCCGGAAGGTCCTCACTATCACTTCCGAGACCATAGTTGACCCATGCCCCCATGGAGGGACGACCACTGATCGCAGATCCCGTATTCATGAAGGTATGGGCTGGGTCATGATTGATCTGCTCGGTGAGCATGGATTTCACCACACAGATCTGGTCAGCCATTTTTCGATGGTAGGGCAGAAAGTCAGAGATGAACTGCCCCTTGCCAAACTCCTGGAATTTCGTGAGGTGGCCCTGGACCTTGAGCTGCTGACCCTGCAGTTGAGCAATCGGTTGGCCCTTGGTGAAGGATTCAGGCATGGGCTTGCCATTGAGTTCGTCGAGCTTGGGCTTGTAGTCGAAGGTCTCCAGATGTGACGGGCCTCCTGCCATCGTCAGAAAAATGACTCTTTTGATCTTGGCGTCATGATGTGGCAGGCCCGCAATACCATTGTAGGAAGTGTCGATAGTTTCTCCGAGGGCGTCGCGGTCGAGCAGGGATAGGAGAGCTGCAGATCCCAGTCCAAATCCTGCCGAGCCAAGAAATGATCGGCGATTAACGTAGTTTCCCAGTCGTTCAGTGGTGGTCATCAGCCTGTTGAGAGGAGGAGTAAATTGCTCAGTTCCGGGTGTAAGTTTCAGAGAGATTCAAAATTGCGCGAGCCACGGTGGTCCAAGCAGCATGCTGGACGATCTCAAGGTTCTCCGAGGCTGGAGACATTCCTGTTGAGACTAGTGCCTTCGCTGCAGCAGGGGCCGACTCAAATTCTCGTAACGCGGTCGAAAGAAGCTGTTTCATAATTCGGATTTCCTCTTCATCAGGAGTTCGCGAAAGCGCTTCTCGATATGAAAATGCCAAGCGGGAATCGACGCTTGGCCCACCCTCGGAAAGGGCGCGTGCAGCAAAAACGCGGGCAGCCTCAACGAAAGAAGGGTCATTGAGAAGCGTCATCGCGGCGATGGGGGTATTGGAGCGCGGCCGCTCAGCAGTGCACTCTTCCCGTGTCGGGGCATCAAAGGCACGTAGCATGGGGTGGAGAAACTGTCTTTGCCAATGGACATAAATTCCCCGGCGCCATTGGCGGTCATCGGTATGATGGGAGTATTTGCGGCCAGGGAAATTGAGGTGCTTGTAGTAGCCAAGGGGCTGATAGGGCTTCGCGCTGGCGCCACCGTAGCTCGTGCGCAGGAGGCCTGAGATGGCCAGTGCATTGTCGCGGATGGTCTCCGCAGGAAGACGATATCGCGACTGTCGTGCCAGAAGCCGGTTGTAGGGATCACGTTCCCGAAGATCCATGGTTTCAAGTGAGCTCTGCCTGTAGGTTCGGCTGGTGACGAGAAGGGCCATCATATGCTTTATGTCCCAACCGGACTTATAGAATTCAACGGCAAGATTATCCAACAGTTCCGGATGCACGGGGGCTTCTCCCTGTCCACCAAAGTCATCAAGTTGCTTCGAAATCCCGGAACCGAACACGAGATACCAGAACCGGTTGACCATCACGCGCGCGGTTAAACCTCCCGTTCCCTGGGCTGGATCTGTCAGCCAGTTCGCGAGGTCGAGACGGGTTAAACGCTTCGACTGGACCGGTTTTCCGGGTTTATTAAGAAAGGCGGGGAAGGCAGGTTCTACGGCAGGGCCACTCTCGTCGAGCCAGTCTCCCCTCGGTAGAATACGAATAGTGCGGGGCTTGGTTGCGACCGTAATCATGGTCTTCCTCTGCCTTTTTTTCAACGTTGCCAGTTCCGCCTCGAGGGCTTTGCGCTCTTCGCCGGTGGCAAAGGTATGAGAGGACAATTTCTTCTCAAGCTCCGCGAGGCGCATGCGCTCCCACTTCGAGTGAACATCGATTTCAGGTGGGCGTCTGGTTGGCAGGTTATTAGTTCCGACCCGGAAATGCTGTGCCTCGTCGATATCCGCAAAAAAGGCACCCAGAGCGTAAAAGTCCCGGGCGGTGTAAGGGTCATACTTATGGTCGTGGCACTGAGCACAGCCTACGGTTGCTCCCATCCAGACATTGGAAAGATTACGGACTCGGTCCGCAAAGTAGATGGCAAGGTATTCCTTGGCTTGCAGTCCGCCCTCGTGAGAAGTCTGGAGAAGTCGATTGTAGCCTGTAGCAATTTTCTGGTCGATCGTAGGCGAATCCAGGAGGTCTCCTGCCAATTGCTCCCGGGTGAATTGGTCAAAGGGCATATTATCGTTGAAAGCATCGATGACATAGTCTCGGTAGGGAGAAATACTGTGGTCCTGATCACCATGATATCCACATGTGTCTGCATAGCGGACCAGGTCGAGCCAGTACATCGCCATGCGCTCACCGAAATGCGGAGAGGATAGAAGCTCCTCGACGGTCTTCTCCAGACAGTCGGTCGGGTTGTCCTTCCACTCCTTCAGGAAGCGACCGACTTCCTCTGCAGAGGGAGGAAGTCCAATGAGGTCGAAATGAAGGCGACGCACGAGAGTAACAGGATCGGTATCCGGGGCGGGGTCCAGCCCCTCACGGTGGAGGCGGTCCAGAATGAAGTTGTCGATCCAGGTTGCGGGCCAATCAGAAAGTCGGGCTGGAGGGACGGGATTGGTCTCGGGAGGACGATAGGACCAGGGCTCCGCGTAGTCGCCCCCCTGTTTGATCCATTGGCGGAGAAGATCTTTCTGCTCGGCGCTGAGATTCTTGTTCACGTCGGGTGGTGGCATGACTTCTTCCAAGTCTGCACTGAAAATCCGGTGAATAATCTCACTCTCATCTGGATTTCCAGGCAGGAGGGCATCGCCTATCTCGCCTCCCTTCAGAGCTCCTTCTGAAGTATCGAGCCTCAGTTTGCCCTTGCGCTCATGTTCGTCCGGTCCGTGACAGGCGAAACAGTGGTCAGAGAGAATAGGCCGGATATCCCTGTTGAAATCGACCTCGGCAAAAAGCCCACCTGTCGACAGGACGGCGGTGACTAATTGAAGGACCGGAGGGGTACGGAACATCCCTGCCAGACTAGCTCTATACCAGCACGATGCAATGGAGGACTGATGAAAGAAGTTAGCTGACTGAGACCTTGAGGACTTTGACCTTCCCCCAGTCTGTTTTCTCAATGTCCTTCATCTCCTTGGGCTGCCCCGAACTTCCACCGAGATAAAGCCGGGTACCATCCTCATTCCAGACCGCCTTACTCACTCGCATCTTCGTGTCAGTGGCGGCTAGCAGTGATCCGGTAGCAAGGTCAAAAATGGCGGTGTTCCATTGGCCTTTGAATAGCCTTCCAGCCATTGCGAAGATTTTTCCTCCGGGATGAATCGCCAGGGTTTCCATCAGGCCCTGTCCGATCTCGCTGTCGTTGGCACTCCCGGTTCGTTCGACGGAACCATCCCTCCATTTCCAGCGCTCCCATAATTGTTTTCCATTCCCAGCGGCAGGATCACGGGTGCTACCCATGCCAGCGAGCAGGATTTCGGAATCATCTGGTGAAAATGCGAGCGAGAAAATACCCCCGGTAAAGTAGTGCCCCTTGATGACTCCCCAGCCAGTGAAATTCCCCGTCTGAATCCTGGCCGTCTCCTTCTCAGTCTCAAGGTTCCAGATGCGGACTTCTCCCATGAGGTTTCCCGCCGCGAGGAACTTCCCGTCGTTGCTGAACGCTACTGACTCAACGGGTGGGATGTGGGGAAAGTGGTGAGCTTCCCTGCCGGTAAGCACTTCATACACCCGGATGGAGGGCTCCTTTTCCTGAGCGGGCTCGTATTTATAACCACCACAGAGATATTGACCGGTCGAGGAGGCAATGAACTTCCCGTTCGGGGAAATGGTGCTCTGCCAGGACCAGAATTCGTGGGCCTTTATTTCACGAGTCGTCTTTTTCTTGTCCGGATTAATCCAGAGCAGGTGTCCATCATAGCCGGAAGAGATCAGCTCCCGGTTCGCTCGGGACCAGTTCACCCCAGAGGCATAATTCCGGTGCTCCGCAAGTTTGTTCGGTTTGCCCCAGCGGATCTGTGGCAACGCATAGATGCCTCCATCAAAGCATGCGGCGTAGAATTGGTTGTCTTCGCCCCGTGCGAGGGAAAGGCAATGGGTGGGGAGCTTGAAGCTTGAGCTCTTTGAGATATCGACCTTCACGCGAGGACCTCCCTGATTGGCTCGGATTTATCCTCCACGTAATGGAAATTAGGGAGGCTGGGAATTTGGAATTCCCCGTGTGGGTTGATGCCGAGCGCGGCAAAGATTGTAGCAAAGAGATTTTGTTCGTCGAAGGCCTGGCCTGTCACATCGAACCCAAGTTTGTCGGTTGCTCCCACCACTGCTCCTTCCGCGATACCGCTCCCGAACATGGTCAGGCTCCACGCGTTGGGATAGTGGTCCCTGCCCCGCGCCGCATTGAGCCAGGGGGTGCGCCCGAACTCACCCATGGCGATCACGAGGGTATCATCCAGCATCCCTCGCTCCTCGAGGTCCTGGTGGAGCTGGTAGATGATATTGTCCAGGTCCGGGACCACCATCTGGTAAATCTCGTGGTTAAAGACGTGGCAGTCCCACGGCATTCCATTGGCAACCATGACAAAGGGAGCCCCCTCCTCCACGAGGTTCCGGGCAAGAAGGGTATGCTGGCCAAAGGTGCCCGGTCCGTAGCGTTCCCGGTCCTGCGGTGGAAGGCGCTCCAGGTCGAACAGGTGAGCGCAGCTCATGAGGCCCTTGACTCGGCCGTAGACAGCATTATGCGAGGATGCCGCCTTGCTCCGTGTGTCGTTCTCGAACTTCTTACTGAAGAAGCTTCTCAAGTCCTCGCGAGCCTCATGATCATTGGTCGTGATGGAATCGAGCTTGTCGACGTGCGGAATGCCAAAATCTCCACCGGTGCGAACGGGGGAATATTCCGCCCCGAGCCACCCAGCCCAGTTTCCCGCCTTAAAACCCTTGAATTCATTTCCCTCGGGGCAGGGGTCGAGGAGAATGAAGTTCGGGATAGCACTATCCAGTTGTCCCAGCTGCTGGGAGAGCACGGAGCCGATGGTTGGACGGGTAAAGGGTGGTCTGGGTTTGTGTCCTCTCTGGAGAAGATTGATNGCCTGCGTATGTTCGCNNGCACTNGTCTTCATCGAGCGAATGACAGCGGTCTTGTGCGCAATGGACGCGCACTTGGGCATCAGCTCACTGAAGTGAATCCCAGGGATGGAAGTGGGAATCGACCCGAAAGGGCCACTNGTAGTCGTGCCAGGTTTAGGGTCCCAAGTTTCAAACTGGCTAGGACCNCCACATAACCAGAGCAGGATGCATCGCTTCTGNGTNTTTTTTGCGGCCTCGGCNAAGGCNGGATTNGANAACAGCCCGGCCCAGCTGAGCGAGGAAATGGCGCCTGCTGTCATGCCTTCNAGAAAGCGNCTCCGATGAAGGCCATGTTCCGGATTGCCGCAGTTCTGTTGTGNCCCGTTCATCAGTGATTCATGCGGAANTCTGCGCTGTTNAAGAGAGCCCACAGGATTTGTNTGATNGCGGCAGAGGGNCGGTCGGTCCTNTCCATGAGNTAGGAAAGAGTCTGCGTGCGTTCTTCATGGTCGGGAANCCTTCCNAGAGTAGCNAGGAAGAGCTCTTCGGTGAGCGAGCCATTATCTCCACTCTCATTNAGGCGAGAAAGGAGGGGAAGATCCGCGGAGNTCAGGATTTTTTCGACGACTTTCCCGTTAGCAGCAAACATAGCCTGCTGCACGGAGGGAGANAAATTCTCAGCAAAGATATCGGGGTAGGTTTTAACGAAGCCATCTCGATACGTATTTTCCNGGTCGANAGTTCCGTTCTCNTGGGCCTCGCTTCCCAGAGCGACGAGNATNGANCGATAGAGAGCCTCTGCGGGNAGGGGCTTGTCGATTCCCCGAGCGAAACTGTNCACNGCGGGAGGGGTCTCCGCCGGGTGGATCGTGGAGAGAGCGTAGGCTCTGCTTCTAAGNATGGCGCGGCANGTCCGACGAACATCGAATCCGNTGGCCGCNAAGTCNTTGGCCAGCCATGCGAGCAATGCGGGATGNCTGGGTGGATGTGCTGAGTTCATCTTGTCCACNGGATGAACAATTCCGCGCCCTATCAGGATGGCCCAGAGCCGGTTCACCAAGGCTNTNGAGAAGGCNGGGTTGTTGTCGAGTGCGAGGCGCGCGAGTTCCTTGCGGCGAGAGAACTTTGGAAGAGGAACNTGCTCCACTTCCGTTGTGATCACCGGCTTATCTCCCTTTTTCTTGGGTTTGGGAGGAGTGATCCAGTCACCGGGAGGACCCACGAGNTAGTTTTTCATGTCGTCCTTGTCTTGCCNGCCCTCCGGTTCCACTACNGTTTGGCCAGTCAGGAAAANNAATTCACTCTCACTGCTCTCCCCCTCAAGGTTGGCAAACTTGTTATAGCCCCCCGCAGCGCGTTCCCCGAGCCCTGGCCCGTTCTTNGTGCGNACGTTCCGGGTGCGGTCGAAGAAAGCAACCAGNCCCCAGTAATGTTTCTGCTNAATTTCCGGAGCGANNGGATGGTCATGACATTGGGCGCATTGAAGCTGTGTTCCTAANAGGGCAGTCGCGGTCGAGGTTGCCATTTTNCCTGAATCGTTATNCTGNTCGTANAGAAACCANGAAGCGCCCTGCTCNTCGGGGGTTTCAGGACGCCCCACGATGAANTCATAGCCCACCTTGTTCCACGGNCGGTTGGTCTCGAAGACCCAGCGAAGGTAGGGNANNAAGTGTTTCTGCCGGTCGGCTCGGGTTGCGCCTCCAGACCCGGANCGGCCAAGGAGAACNAAGTTGAAAATTTCTGCAAAGTGGNGTGCGTGGCTCTTGCTGTTCAATAGNTCGTCAATCNGAGCCAGNCGTTTNTCAGGCCGGGTATCGGCGAGGAAGCGNGTGCGCTCCTCTCTNGTAGGAATTCTTCCCAGCAGGTCGAGAGTGATTCTGCGGANGAAGGAGCNATCATCAATGGAAGAAGCAGGGGCNATGCCTTTGTCGTCCCANTNTCTCTCGAGGAGAATATCAATAGCCTCTTCAGGCTGNNGCCCCGGTGGAAGCGTCTCCGCAATGTCTTCCGGGGTTGGNTCATNATCGATCTCTTCGGGTGAGCGAAAGTGAGTTACCCACTNNTGCATGAGGGTAATTTCCGCNTCGCTGAGCTGACTCTTTGGGGGCATGTGGGGGTCAGCGCCGGGGTGAAGTTGCGTAACGAGCCGGCTNTTTTCCGGTTGGCCAGGCACAAAAACCGGNCCGCCNTCTCCGCCTTCAAGGAGNCTTTTGAGTGANCGCAGGTCAAGGTCGCCATTTTTTTTGGCTCCGCCNTGGCACTTCAGACAGTGCTCTTTNAGGAGAGGAGCAATCTCATCAAACTGTCCAGCCTNNCCTGCCAATGGCAGGANAGCGAGGATCAGAAAGTATATGAGGNGGTGCTTCAATGTCCGGAGACGATAGCGAACCATCTNGATGGCGCAATNGGCGAAATCCCNGGCANNTGTGGCTTCTACNCNGANAATGAGGNGTCNCAGGGGGATCCTCNNATCATGCTAGGATCGGTTTGACGGGGTTCACATGTTCAACGCCCGTGAGACGCTGGTCGAGTCCCTGATGTCGAACGGTGAAGCGGCTGTGATCGATTCCCATGCAGTGAAGAATGGTAGCATTCAGCTCATTAAGGTGGACGGGATTCTCTGCGATATTGTAGCTGAAATCATCAGTCTCCCCGTAAGTCATTCCTGCTTTGATGCCGCCTCCTGCCATCCACATGCAGAAGTTGCGCGGGTGATGGTCGCGACCGTAGCTCTCCCGGGTCAGTTTGCCCTGGCAGTAGGCAGTGCGCCCGAATTCTCCACCAAAGACAACCAGGGTATCCTCAAGCATTCCTCGCTCCTTCAAGTCCTTGATCAGGGCTGCGGTTGGTTGATCCACATCGAGACACTGATTCTTGATCTCCTTCGGCAGGTTCCCGTGCTGATCCCAGCCCCGGTGGAGGACCTGAACGACTCGGACCCCGCGCTCAATGAGCCGGCGGGTGAGGAGTGCAGAGTGAGCGAAAGTGCCTGGTTTCTGGGCGTTTGGCCCGTACATCTCTAGGGTGGCCTTGCTCTCTCCCTTCAAGTCAGTCAGCTCCGGGACGCTACTTTGCATTCGAAATGCCATCTCATACTGGGCGATCCTCGTCTGAGTCTCGGGATCTCCAAAACGCTCGAAGGACTTCTCGTTTAGTTGACCAAGGGCATCGAGCATGGCTCTTCGGTCGCCGGGAGACACGCCCGGGGGATTCTTTACGTAGAGAACAGGGTCTCCTGCACTCCGCAGTTTGACGCCGTCATATTTTGAGGGAAGAAAGCCACTGGTCCACATCCGGCTGAAGAGTGCCTGGCTTGGGTTCTTCACGGTTGGGGTGAAGACAACAAAAGCAGGTAGATTCTGGCTCTCGCTCCCGAGGCCATAGCTGAGCCAGGAACCGAGACTTGGTCTGCCGGGGACTTCGCTGCCTGTCATTACGAAGGTACAGGCAGGGTCATGGTTGATCGCTTCGGTATGAACCGATTTGATCATGGTAACCTCATCGGCAATTCCCTTCATATGGGGAACGAGCTCGCTCATGAGGATTCCTGATTGGCCGCAGCGTTCAAAGGCAAACTTACTTGGCGCTACAGGAAAGCGTTTTTGCCCGCTGGTCATGGTGGTGATTCGCTGGCCATTGCGCACAGAATCAGGAAGCTCCTTGTCGAAGAATTTCTCCATCTGTGGTTTGTGATCAAAAAGATCCTGCTGTGCGGGGGCCCCGTTCATATGGAGGTAAATGAGGTTCTTTGCCTTGGGAGCAAAGTTGGGAAGACCGGGGAGTGCAGGATGGATATCCGCCTTCGAGGGGAGAGCTTGAGCGAGGGCTTTCTGAGAGAGCAGCTGAGCAAGGGCGATACTCCCTACCTTTAGGCCGGCACCTTGGAAGAACTGACGTCGCGACTGGAGGTGGTGATATTGGAGAGCAGGATCCATGAGGGCTTAGTTCTTATTGACCACCTCATCGAGGTTGAGGAGCAGGTTTGCGACCAGGGTCCATGCCGCCAGTTGGCTTGGAGTGATGTCTGGATCTGGCGGGCTGTCCCCGAAGTTAATGATTTTGGTAGCGGCTTCTGGATCTCCCAGATAGCGATCCCTGTGTAGCCGCAGTGCGGTTAGCACAATCTGGGACTCTTCTCGACCGGGGTAGCGGGCAGTTACGAGTCGCCAGCCCCATCGTATGCGGTCCTCGGCGTTGGTGCCTCCCTCCTTCAGAATACGCTGGGCGAGGGCTCGCGCAGCCTCAACGTGTTGAACATCATTCATCAGGTGCAGGGCCTGCATTGGCGTGTTGCTTCGTCCTCGTATTGCACAGCTTTGCTCCCGGTTGGGGCCATCGAAAGTTGCCATGAATGGGGGCGGTGCGGTGCGCTTGAGAAATGTATAGAGGCTCCTCCGATATAAATCATCGCCCTTACCCTGTTTATAGTTCCTCGTATTGCTGGAGGCAAAACCCACTGGTTCCCAGATGTTGGGGGGTTGGTAGGGGCGTACGCCGCGGCCTCCAATTCTTGATATCATGAGTCCACTGAGGTTCAGGGCCTGATCTCGAATTACCTCGGCGTCGAGACGGTGGCGGGGTCCTCTGGCCAGCAGGCGGTTTTCAGGATCCTTTTCCTGCAGTGCGGCTGAGGTAACCGAACTTTGGCGGTAAGCGTGGCTGGTCATGATGCGCTTTACGAGCCGTTGGATATCCCAGCCCTCCTCGACAAAGTAGACGGCCAACCAGTCCAACAATTCTGGATGGCTGGGATACTCGCCCTGGGTTCCGAAATCCGCACTGGTTTTAACGAGGCCGGTGCCAAAAAACTGCTGCCAGAAACGGTTGACCGCGACGCGTGCAGTAAGTGGATTTTTCCCGTTCACCAGCCAGTTGGCGAGATCGAGGCGGTTATAGTCCCGGCCCTCAGGTTTCGCGGGAAGCGGGGGAAGGAAGGCGGGAACGCTGCGGGTGACCTCCTCGCCCGGGTTGTCATATTCACCGCGCTTCATGACGAAGCTATCCCGCTGCTTCGGCAAATCGGCCATTACAAAAGTAACTGCAGTCTGCTTGCTGATAGCATCTTTTTCCTGGAGAGCCTTTGTTCTTTGCTCCTGCAGCAGTTTCAACCCGGTAATCTCCCCAGCATAGGTGTGCCCGAGCCAATGATGAAAAATACGTTGGGTCTCGGATTCAGGCCATTGGGCAGGGTCCTTACCTTTCACGGCCTTTTGAAGCTCGCCGGGCAGGGCCTTATTTCTCTCGTTTTCGTTCTGCGCTTTCCACGCCGTCCATGAGAAAGAGGGGTCAGAGGAAGGGCTGGTTTCGACCCGGCCCCCGGATTGATCCCAGAACACTTTTCCATCGAACTGGGTAAAAGCCCAACCGTTAAGCTTGGACCCTGGTTTGAGGCCTACCCTCGCAATGTCGACCTCCAGTCGGACCCACTGGCCCACTGCCGGCAGATCGCCAATTCGCTGGCGGCTGGCTGTATTCTGTGTGCCCCAATCGATGAGGTCTTTACCCCAGTAGGCGCGGTGCTCCCACGAGCCATCATTGAATTGTAGCATGAGCTGTGCCGGAGGATTGTCGGGGTCAAGGTAGACATGGGTAAAAAGGGTCATTCCCCGCTCAATGAGCAGAGGTGGGTTGGCCTCCGTAAAGTAGTGCTGGCTCAGGCCCTTGGCTTCCCGAACGTGCGCACGGTCTCCGGTGAATACGGGCTCCGGACGAGCAACGAATTTCCAGGGGGTGTTGCCGGCTGCGACCGCCTTGGAGGGCAGGCCATCCTCGATCCAGACGATGGTCTTGTCGGTGGAGGTCGGGGCCTCCGCGAGGCCTGCGGGGTCCGTGTAATTCACAGTCCGGACTTTCTCGGTGATCCCTTTTCCAAGATTCTTGATCGTTGTTTCCAGTTCAGCGAGCTTAGCCTGAGAGCCTGCGGCAGGCACCTTAATCACAGGGGGGGTGTCCAGTTTGTTGCCATCGAGAGCAGGGTCCGCTGTGCTGTGGAAGAAAGCATACATGGAGTAATATTCTTTCGTGGAGATAGGATCAAATTTGTGATCGTGGCAGACCGCGCAACCGGCGGTCAACCCCATCCAGACTTCCACGGTGGTGGAAGTTCGTTCAACTGCGTTACGATAGATCCACTCCTTGTTGATGCTTCCACCTTCACCGGTGGTGACATTACACCGGTTGAATCCCGATGCGATTTTCTGATCAAGAGTTGCACCGGGCATCAAGTCGCCGGCCAGTTGCCAGCGGGTGAAGGCGGCGAAACTGACATTCTGATTAAAGGCTCGGACGACCCAGTCTCGATAGGGCCACATCGAGCGCTCGTTGTCGAGGTGGAGACCGTGGGTGTCAGCGTAGCGGGCAAGATCGAGCCAGTATCGTGCCATGTGCTCTCCATATGATGGGCGTTTCATCAGGTTATCAATCAGTCGCTCGATTGCCTCCGGGGACTGATCCACGAGAAAGGTATCGATCTCCTCGGGACGGGGGGGGAGTCCTGTTAGATCGAGATAAATTCGCCGGACCAGGGTTTCGGGCTGGGCAAGGGGAGCAGGTGCAAGGCCCTCGCTTTTGAGACGACGCTGGAGGAGAAAGTCAATGGGACTACGTTCCCCATCAGGGATCACAGGTTTCCGAGGAGGGATAAATGCCCAGTGCTCCTCGTAGGCGGCCCCCTCGATAATCCATTGTTTCAGGAGATCTTTTTCAGCGGGGGATAGCTCCTTATGGGAGTCCGGCGGCGGCATGACCTCGTCTGGGTCCTGAGAGAGAATCCGAATCCACGCCTCGCTGTTGTCGAGGTCGCCCGGCACGATGGCCTGCGTGCCACTGCCCCCTCCGGTGGCACCCTCATGAGTATCGAGCCGCAGTTTAGCCTCTCGCGTGTTTGCATCCGGCCCGTGACAGGCGAAACATTTATCTGCAAGGATGGGCCTGATATCCCGGGTAAAGTCGGGCGCGGCAAAGGCGGGCCCGGTGAGAAGAATCGCGCTTGCGAGTTTGGCGATAATGGGTCGGCGCACCTCGGAAATTTATCACGGCAGATCCCGGGGTAAAGAGGGGACTATACCCAATCGCAAGCAGCTGCAGCGCCCTTGCTCCAAGCCGAATTCAACCTGTCAGAGCTCCGCGGCAATGTTCTTGAGGTAGGCAGCAAGTTCTTCGGAAATATCATCGTGGGCCAGGCCGAGCTCGATGTTGGTCTTAATAAAATCGAGCTTGTTGCCTATATCGTAGCGTTTACCAGCGAACCGGAAGCCATACATACCGTGATCCTTGAGCATTTCGGCCATGGCGTCTGTCAGTTGAATCTCGTTATTCTTCCCCCGTGGGGTCCTGGAAAGATAATCAAGGATCTCGGGTTGAAAGATATAGCGGCCGGCTACTGCCAGGTTGGAGGGAGCCTCCTCAGGGGAAGGCTTCTCGACCAGCTGATCGAGAGTGAGGATATTGTCGGTAATGCCGGTGCCGCCTGCTATGCCGTAGCGGGAGACCTTGTCCCGAGCAACTTCTTCAAGAGCGACCACGGAGGCCTTCTTGGTCTCGTGGACTTCCATCATCTGCCGAAGGATCGGTTTTGTGGAATCAGTTGGCCTCAGAATGGTATCTCCGAGGAGAAGGGCAAACGGGTCGTTTCCTACAAAGGTCCGACCATGGGATACGGCATCTCCCAGCCCGTTGAGTTCTTTCTGCCAGACAAA
>PBTP01000099.1 GCA_002729275.1 Roseibacillus sp.
TTCCGTCCTTGGGGACAGGGACCATCCGCACATTACGATGATGCCGAGGATCAGAACGGTTCCTACCTTGCGCTTGCGGCTGATATCATCACTGGCGAGGTACCAGAAAAGGAGAGCCAGAATGAACAGGCCGGAGAGAAAAACGATCGTAGGTTGCATTGGTTAAAGGCGGTGGGGTTAGAGGCCGCTAAGCTTACTTGGCCTGGGGCGCAAGTGGGATGAGTGATTCGATCAGGAGGTTGGAGGAAAGGGGCTTGTTGAGTGAGGTGGCCAGACTTTCAGCATGTTCGAAGGAGTTGAATCCCTCGAGTGTTACTGGAGTCCACAATTCTTCAGCGACCACCGGGGCGCTGATAATCCGTTCATCGTAGATGATGGCAAGTCGGGAGCGGCCTTTTTGCATTTTTTCAGTCGCGGACCTTATCCGCCGTAATCCACTACTGGTGAGTGATATATGCACCATATTGTTGCCATCCGGGGTTGGAAGGGCGCTCTCAACATGCGAATTATTGAGGATCTCAGCCCGTGAGACGGCTAATTTTTGTCCGTTTGCCTCCTCTTTGCCTTGGGCGTTATAGAGGAGAATTTGGTGGTCCGAAGGGAGCTGAGAGGGATCCTTGGAGGCGATATCGGTGATGTAGGCACTACGATCGTGGATGGCTCTGATGCTGATTTTGCCACTCACGCACAGGCGGTCGAGACGGGACAAGGCGTCGTTTCGATCCGTCCCGTGGAGCTGGACTTCGAGAAGACGGGCAGATCTTTCTGCTACGCGGACTCTTGCGGGTAGGCCGAGCAATTCGGCGCGTGCGGTGAGTTCTTCGACAAGAGACGATGGAGAAGTCGTCTGATCGTCGGGAGGGAGCGAGAGGATGGCCTCGTAATTCAGTGCCTCCTTAGGCTTACAGCACGTCAATATGATGCAGCCCAGTGCAACGAGAGATCCGGCCAATGAGGAGGCTTGAGGCATCGAGTGAGAGACGAGTGCGCAAAGTCTAGGACTCTTCCCCCGCGTCTTCCTGTTTCTCAGAGCTATCCTGCTTCGAGGAATTTCCAACCTTGGTCACGGACCGGATCGCATCCTTTTCAAAAGGGACAAAGACGTTCTCGGAGAGTTTCACGGTCACTGTGGTTTTTGAAATGTGATGAACCGTGCCGTGCATGCCACCGATCGAGATGATTTTGTCTCCTTTTGACAGAGAGGCCACTCTCGCTGCCTGCTCCTTCCGCTGTTTGCTCTGAGGCCGGATGATCAGAAAATACATGATCACAAACATCAGAATGAGCATCACCCACATGCTTCCGAGAGGATTTTGACTTTGGCCGCCAGGTGTCTGAGGCGGAGCAGCGGCGATGGTAGAATAACAGTTCATGTTCTTTTGTGGTTGTAGCGTTCGCAGAAAGAGGAACGAAATTCCTCAAATTGACCCTCGCTGATAGCCTTTCGTGCATTACGCACGAGGCGGAGGTAAAAATCAAGATTGTGAAAAGAAAGCAACCGTAAAGCCAGCATTTCTCCCGCCTTGAAGAGATGGCGCAGGTAAGCGCGGGAAAAGTCAGCAAGATGAGGGTGGCAATCTTCGGTCAGAGGTGACTTGTCGCGCTCGAATCGGGCATTCTTTATATGAATGGGTCCATCGTTTGTGAATGCGAGGCCGTGTCGGGCCGATCGGGTTGGGTGTACACAGTCGAACATGTCCACTCCCCGGGCGATCATTTCAAGCATTTGGGGAGGAGTGCCGAGTCCCATCGCGTAACGGGGCTTCTCCGGTGGGAGGAAAGGCTCGCTGTGCTCGACGGCACGAAACATTTCCTCCTCTGGTTCGCCGACAGAAACTCCCCCAACGGCATAGCCGTCGAAATCCAGCATGGCCAATTCTCTCGCAGAGGCGGCTCGTAAGTCCTGGTAGGAAGAGCCCTGGACAATCCCAAAGCAGAGTTGTCGCCTCGCGGAAGGAAGAGAATTCTCGTCTCCATTCGTATTTGTGGGGGCGTCGGGAAGGAAGTCAGGGGAATAATCAGCATGCCAGATCCGGCATCTTTCAGCCCATCGGGTGGTGAGGGCCGTGGATTCCTCAGCATAGGAACGCTCGCACGGGTAGGGCGGGCACTCATCAAAGACCATCGCGATGTCAGAACCGAGGGTGGCTTGAATCTCCATGCTTTTTTCAGGGGTAAGCAGGGCGGGAGAGCCATCGAGGTGGTTTTGAAACTGAACCCCCTCCTCGGTGATCTTGCGCGTCTTGGCGAGGGACCAGACTTGGAATCCTCCCGAGTCGGTGAGAATAGGGCGATCCCAGCTGGTGAAGCGATGAAGTCCTCCGAGTTCACGGATCGTCTCCTGTCCAGGTCTGAGCCAGAGGTGATAGGTGTTGCCGAGGATGATTTCCGAGCCCAGAAGCTTAAGTTCGTCAGGGTGAAGGGTCTTGACCGATCCCTGAGTGCCAACGGGCATGAATATGGGGGTCTCAACCGTGCCATGAGCAGCGGTAAGACGGCCGTATCGGGCCTTGGTGGAAGAGTCGGTGGCGAGAAGCTCGAACACTGTGGAGGGGAGGTTGCCTTCAGGTAGCATGTTCCTGCCGTGAGACCACGTACGAAAACGGATTGTCTTGGGATCGAATCCCCCAACAACTGAAGTTCCTGGTCGTCCTCATGCTTGTTTTACCCTTGGATGAGGTGTGGATCGTCAATATTGGGACTCACTTGCTGACAGTTATGAAGATGACCTGTTAGAAATTTCCCGGGAAGATCTTGAAGGCGCCCTGAGCGAGGAATTGAATAGCCTTGGGGAAAAGGCCGAAAGCGTGGCTGATCTGGGTTGTGGTCCTGGAAGCCTGCTCCCTCTTCTGGCTAGGCATTTCAATCAGGTAATAGCCGTTGATTATGCTGAGAAGTTGCTGAATCAGGCGCGTCGCCGCGGTGGTAGTAGAAAGATAATGTTCGTGAGCCATGATCTAAGCGAAGGTCGGAAGTTGCCGTTCACGGTAGAGGTGGTCTGTTGCATAAATGCACTGATTGATCCCGATCCCAAAAAGCGCTCGGGAATACTGAAGACCTTAAGCTTGGCGATGAAAAAAAAGGGGGTGGCGGTTATTGTTGTCCCAGCATTGGAATCGGTATTTCACGTTTATCACACGCTCCGGATGATCAGGGAGCGAGCAGGGGCTCCGGGTGGGCTCGGTGAGCGTGAGGCTGAGCGGATGCTGAGAGAAGAGGTTCTCTCGTTCTCCGATGGAATCGTTCGGGTTGGAGGAACACCAACGAAATACTGGATGAGAGAAGAGCTGATCAGGAGCTTGTCAGCGCAGGGATTGGGGGTCCGAAAAATCAGGAAAGTGGAATACAGATGGTCCGAGGAAATAGAGAATCCACCCGGGTGGCTGAAAGGAGCTCCTCCCTGGGATTGGATGGTCCTTTGTGAAAAATAAACGGTCTTGCTGTCGCAGGAGTGGCTAAATTGAGGAGGGCGAAGTCAGTGCGGGTTTCAGGGGTGGGACCTCCACCTCTCGAGAGGATTGTTACCCGGTCATTTAGGCGTTTGACGCTTAATACGAGAGGCTTGAGGGAGGAGGCCGAAGCAAGGCCTTAGGAGCAGCAACAGGCGGGAATTTGGGCTGAGGGGCCTCTCGCCGTGATTCTTGAAACCAGAAGATGGGATAATGCGCTTGCGGTTGTCGGTATGGAGAGCTAGGCACCGGTCCAATGGCAATTCAGCGTGCGCTCTTATCGGTTTCAGACAAGGCAGGGTTGGAAGGCTTTGCACGAGCACTTCACGAGGAGTTCGGTGTCGAGCTTCTTTCAACCGGAGGAACGGCTAAGGCCCTGCGAGACGCCGGGTTACCGGTAATTGATGTTTCTGATTATACGCAGGCTCCTGAGTTATTTGAAGGTAGGGTCAAGACCCTGCATCCGAAAGTGCACGGAGGCCTGCTCCACAAGAGAGATTCCGAAGAGCACAGGCGGCAGGCAGCAGAAAACGAGATCAAGCCTATCGATCTTGTAGTAGTTAATCTTTACCCGTTTGAGGAAACGGTTGCAAAGGATGGCGTTACNNTCGGAGAGGCAATTGAAAACATTGATATCGGAGGGCCTTCAATGTTGCGAAGCGCGGCCAAGAACTCCGCCTCAGTAACGGTGGTGACNGATCCTGGTGATTATACCGCGGTCATAGAGGAGATGCGCAGTCATGATAGAGACACAAGTCTCCGCTTACGCGAGGAGCTTGCGGTAAAGGTTTTCAAACGGACCTCAGATTACGATGTCGCCATCGCAAATTATCTTGGGAAGTGCGATGAGAGCACGGCTGCCTGTTTCTCGACCACGATACCACTCGAGCGAGAGTTGCGTTACGGAGACAATCCTCACCAGAAGGCTCGCCTGTATGGCTCTTTCAGTGATCATTTCACCAAGCTGCAAGGGAAGGAGCTCAGTTATACCAATATCCTCGATATTGANGCGGCAGCTGATCTGATCATGGATTTTCGCCGGCCAACGGTGGCGATACTCAAGCATACCAACCCGTGCGGAGTGGGCCAGGACGACGAGGATTTGAGAGTNGCNTGGCAGAAAGCCTTCGAGACGGACCGTCAGGCGCCCTTTGGGGGAGTGATTGTGTGTAATCGCCCCCTGACCGAGAGTCTGGCGCGGGTGATAAGTGAGATTTTCACGGATGTCATCATTGCTCCTGAGTTTGAGTCGGAAGCGCGGGCGATCCTGCAGAAAAAGAAAAACCTCAGATTGATGAAGATTAACGAGGCCTACAAACAGGCAAAGAAGGAGCCTCTGATTCGGTCTGCACCCGGTGGGTTGATGGTGATGGACCGTGATCATACGGTGATGGGTCTCGAGAATTTAGAGGAGAAGGTTGTGACTGAGCGCCCGCCGACCAAGGAGGAGATTCAGGCGATGCGTTTCGGATGGAGAGTGGTTAAGCACGTGAAGTCCAACGCCATTGTTTTTGCTACCACTGATAGTACGATCGGAATTGGGGCAGGGCAGATGAGTCGAATCGACTCCTCACGGATTGCAGTGTGGAAGGCCGAGGAGTCTGGTTTGTCGCTCAAGGGCAGTGTCATTGCTTCAGATGCCATGTTCCCCTTTGCTGACGGCCTTGAGGCGGCTATTCAGGCAGGGGCAACGGCCTGTATTCAACCTGGAGGATCGGTAAGAGACGAAGAGGTGATCGCTGCGGCCAATCAAGCAGGCCTTTCAATGGTCTTTACAGGACACCGTCACTTCCGTCACTGAATTACAAGTTGCCGGGGTGCGACGGTTCAGGAGGTTNTATATCTGGCCTTAAAATGCTGAAACTAGGAGTTAATATTGATCATGTGGCGACCCTCAGGCAGGCCCGTTATGCCACCATGCTGGAGTCGAAAAATGCAGAGCCTGACATCGTGATGTCCGCGATGGCGGCGAAGAGGGGAGGGGCGGATTCAATAACGATGCATGTGCGGGGAGACAGGCGGCATGTGCAAGAGGCAGATGTGTTTAGGGTCAGAGATGCCTGTGGCCTGCCTATCAACTTTGAGATGGCCAGCACGGCTGAGATGGTCGCCATGGCTCAGAGACTGCGCCCTGAATTCGTCTGTCTGGTTCCAGAGAATCGNCAGGAGATTACCACTGAGGGAGGACTTGACGTATCTGGGCAGAAGGAGACTTTACGTTCAACGGTCGGAGCTCTGAAGGATGGAGGAAGCAAGGTGAGCATGTTTATCGACCCGGCGGAAGAGCAGGTCAGGGCGTCACGGGAGATTGGAGCTGATATGGTNGAGTTGCATACGGGATCTTTTGCTAATTCCGAAGGGGCCGTAAGGCGGGAAGAGCTTGCAAGGTTGACAGCGGCTGCACGAGTCGGCAGCCAGCTGGAGTTGGGGGTTAATGCTGGGCACGGCATTAATTATACCAATATTGAAGAGCTTTTTGAGATTCCCCATCTGGTAGAGCTGAACATTGGGCATAGCATTGTTTCGCGGGCGGTTATGACGGGGATGGAGCAGGCTGTGCGGGAAATGAGAGAAATAATGGCGCGATACACGATGTAGTAATGAAGATTTTCGGGATTGGTATCGACGTCATCGAAATTGAGCGCGTTGAGCAGGCAATTGAGGCCTTTGGTGACCGCTTTCTTTCTCGGNTTTTCACCGCCGATGAGCGGGACTACTGTCTGAAGCAGAATCGACCCGCCGTCCATTTTGCTGCGCGCTGGTCTGCCAAAGAAGCTACATCCAAGGCCCTTGGAACAGGAATCGGAGAGTTGCTCTCGTGGGGGGATATGGAGGTTGTTCGCAGGGAGTCAGGAGAGCCAGAGATGGTTCTGAGTGGCGATGGGCTGGGTTTCTGCGATCAGCATGGAGTCGAGCAGGTCAAAATCAGTCTCACTCATGCCAAGAATTATGCGGCGGCGAATGCGGTGGCACTCAGTATCTCCTGAGAATNGACCACAGCCTCGTTTCAGATTTTTGAAGGTGAGGGGAGGGACAGGAGGATCTCCCGGATAATCTTAGCTGCGAGGATCGATGAGCGGCCAGTTGGATCAAGATCGGGGGCTAATTCAACCACATCACAGGCAACGACCCTGTGCCAGGGNATTACCCCAAGCAACTCTTCCAGCTCCTTCCAGCTGATGCCGCCCGGTTCCGGAGTTCCAGTTCCCGGCAAATCAGCAGGGTCCANGAGGTCAAGATCGAGGGTGATATAAAGGGGTGATTGTTCTACTTTTTTCAACGCATCTCCAAGCGAGGATGCTTCAGGAGGGACGAGGCAGCCAGACTTTCGCAGATCACCGAACTCATCGGAGCTGCCTGAGCGAATGCCGCACTGGAGGATACGCGAGGGTGGGATCATTTCCCGAATACGCTGCATGCAGCAGGCGTGGCTCCATTTTGTATTAGTCCATTCATTTCTCAGGTCTGCGTGAGCGTCCAATTGAACGACGGACAGGTTCGGATGCCCCTCGAGGACTGCGGCTACCGCTCCCGGGGTAAAGGAGTGCTCTCCACCAAGCAGGAGAGGAGTCAGCTCCATGGAAAGAAGGTGGNGGCAGGCTTCCCTGACGAGAANGTTAACCTTTTCAGCGTCCTCTCCAGTCAAATTGAGATTTCCCAAGTCACTGAAAGGCCGCAAGCTGAGATCGCGATCGAGTGAGGGAGAATAGGTTTCAAGGCAATCGGACACCTCCCTGATTGAATCGGGTCCCCGCNCCGCNCCCTTNCGGAAGCAGGCNGTTCCCTCGAAGGGGACACCGAGAAGGGCTGGCATNCCGCTGATTGGTTCNGCGGAGGNTTCGAGGTAAGGGACGCGTGGAGGGGAGATGGTCACATCAGCCNCTGTTTAAAATCCTCGTAATNAAATGATCGAATCNTCTCATCTTTTCCGTTNTCATCTCGCANGGTAATGGAAGGGTGCTGAATGCCATTGAAGTAGGTGGTTTTGACCATNGTNTACTGAGCCATNTCTTCAAAAATCAGGCGGTCTCCGACTCTCAATGGNCGATGGAANTAATAGGAGCCAATTATGTCTCCTGCGAGACAAGTGCTTCCTCCGAGAAGATATCGATGAACGCCCCCGTCAAGAGGAGGACTTCCGTCAAGGGTCAAATCGGGGCGGTATGGCATCTCAAGAACGTCTGGCATNTGGGCCGTGGCAGAAACGTCGAGAATTGCAACAGTCTCATTTCCGCTCTGGAATATATCAAGAACGCTNGAATGGAGAGCTCCGGCATTGAGGACTGGAGCTTCCCCGGGTTCGAGCCAGACCTCCTCCAGATTGTAGTGATCTTGGGATNGCTTAATGAGTTCGATGAGTAGTTTTTGGTCATACTGGACGCGAGTCAGGGCGTGGCCACCCCCCATATTGAGCCACCGGATTTGCGGTAACCGCAGAAGATCGCCAAAGTGGAGGTCGAGGGCTTCGAGGGTCATGGCAAGAGCATCGCTGTTCTGGTCGCAAAGAGAGTGGAAGTGGCACCCGCTAAGTCCCTCCAGATCTGCGTTTTGCAAGCTGCTGGGAAGGGTGCCCAGACGAGAGCCGTGACGGCATGGGTCATAGATCGGGGTTGAGCCGGTCGAGCATTGCGGGTTGAGCCTTAGTCCATAGGAGATGTAGTCCTGTTGGTAGCGAGGATGGTTGAGGGCGTAGTCGCGCCACCGATACCAGTGTGANAGAGAGTTAAATATAATGTGAGAACTTAGCTCGAAAAGATCAGTATCTGTGTCGCGGTAAACAGGGCCGCAGGTGAGGACTGTTTCGCCGAAGAATTCTCGAGCGAGTCTGGCCTCCCACAGGCCTGATGCGCAGCACCCATCGAGATGATCACGCAACACCGGGAATGCTCCTGGAAGAGCAAAAGCCTTTAGCGCCTGAATGATTCGGCAGCCTGTTTTGGCCTTGAGTTCGGAGAGAACTTCGCAGTTCTTCCTGATCACAGCGAGATCAATGAGATAGGCCGGGGTAGACGGTCTCACGGTAGATATTTAAATGGTGCCTGCAGCATTTTCGAGCTTGAGATGGCAGTTAATTATTCAGGGNCGATCTTCCTTAAGGAAAGGATCGTTCTCCTCGATCGACCACGGGAGGCCGAGAGTATTCAGGTCCTCCATGAAAGGATCTGGATCAAAGTGCTCCATATTCCAAACCCCGGCTTCGAACCATTGCCCCTGCAGCATCAGCTTGGCTCCGATCATGGCGGGTATGCCTGTGGTGTATGAGACTGCCTGAGATCCTGTTTCCGCGAAGGAGCTTTCATGAGAGCATGAGTTGTAGATGTATATGGTTCGGNGTTTTCCCTTCTTGGTTCCGCGTATGATACATCCGATACAGGTTTTTCCGGTTGTTGATTCCCCGAGGCTGCCGGGATCTGGTAGAAGGGATTTGAGAAACTGTAGAGGGACAACTGATTTTTCACGATAGTCAACCGGGTGGATGCTGGTCATCCCCACGTTACTAAGGACCTTCAGATTCCGCAGGTAGGTTGGTGAAAAGGACATCCAGAACTGCGCTCTGCGGAGTGAGGGATATGCCTTGGTGAGAGACTCAAGCTCCTCATGATACATGCGGTAAATTTCAAAATCACCTATTCCTTCCGGGCAGGAAAAGGAGCGATGAGAAGAAAAGGGCGGGGACTCCACAAACTGACCATTTTCCCAGTGTCGACATACAGCAGAGACTTCTCGGATGTTAATTTCTGAATTGAAATTTGTGGCAAAGGACTCGGTGTTTTCTCCTCCATTCACGTCGACAATATCCAGTTCGANGATCTCGTCGAAATAATGCTTCGCGGCGAAGGAAGTGAAGACGTTCGTTACTCCGGGATCAAAACCCGAACCTAGAAGCGCACAGAGTTTTTTCTTTCTGAATCTCTCATGGTATTGCCATTGCCATTTATATTCAAATCGCGCGATTTCGCGTGGTTCATAATTTGCAGTGTCAAGATAGCTTGTTCCGGTGGCGAGACAGGCCTCCATAAGGGTAAGATTCTGGTATGGCAGAGCCAGATTGAGAAGAAGGTCNGGGCGTAGTGTGCGTAGAAGAAGAATCGACTCGTCCAGATTATCAGCATCGAGATGATGGGTGAAAATTTCTCGTCCCGTTCTTTGCCGGACTGATTCCGCTACAAGGTGGCATTTAGACAGAGTGCGGGAAGCAAGATGAATCTCGTGAAAGACTTCCGGGAGTTGTGCGCACTTGTGGGCGGTGACACGGCTAACCCCGCCAGCTCCTACAATGAGGATCGTATTCACGTTTAAACTAAGACTTTTTGAGAGCAGTAATCCGGGTTTTGGCTAAGGAAGCTGTGAGGCCGTTAGTCTGAGTCCTGGACGGAGCAGTAATGCCGCAGGAGTGATTNAGTCTCTTTTCAGCNCGTTGCTGAATGGNGNTCGGAATTCTGAAAAAGGCAAGAGNGCGGTGATCATGCATTGCTTGAAGAACGAAATGAGCNTAAGTTAATGGCATGACAATNTTGGCNGACGACTCAGCCGTGATAAGNAAGACCAAAGAGCTCTGCGCAGCTATTGCCAGCGATGCAGAGTATCAATCTCTCATGGGAAAGGTCGAGCGTTTCATGGAGGATGATGCTGCTACGTTACAGTTCCANAGCGTTCAGGANCGCAGTCAAGAGCTTGGTCAAAAGCAGCAGTCCGGCGTAGAACTGAGTGTTGGAGAGGTTGAAGATTTTGAGGCTGCTCGTGAGGCATTGATGAGTAATTCTGTTGCGCGAGAATTTATGGAAGCTCAGCAGAGTCTGCAATCCGTTCAAGCTGCTATCGGCAAATATGTCGGAATCACGCTTGAACTGGGCCGGGTGCCAGCTGAAGAAGATCTCGCGGANCAGGGNGGCTGTTGCAGCGAGGGAGGGTGCGGCTGTGGCTAGCCNCCGCCGCGGCGGNAGGGGGTCTTAGATTTGACGGCAGCCAANGTTCGTTTCAGGCAAGCTGCGCGCCNGCTTCCTGGTCGAGGAAGAATGTGGTGTCGTGGTGGGATTGAAGGTAGGTGGCCGGCACCTTGGCAGTGATTCCCGGGGTTAGTGCNCGCTCTACAATGCCTGCCTTGCCGGTCCCAAAGGCGAGCAGGGTAATACGCCGGGCTGTGAGTATCGTTTTCACTCCCATGGTGATAGCTCGGCGAGGAACATGCGTAGCTCCGCCAAAGGCTTGAGCGGCGTCATCAATGGTGACCGAGTTCAGCTCCGTGGCGTGCGTAGCAACTTCCGGGCTTGCTCCGGGTTCGTTAAATCCAATATGACCATTTCTTCCAATGCCTAGAACTTGTAGGTCAATCCCTCCTGCTTCTGTAATCTGGCGCTCGTAGGATGAGCAGTAACTTTCGAGGTTCTTACTCAACACCGTGGATTCAGGGATGTGAATATTTTCGGGAACAATATCGATACGATCAAAAAGATGAGAGTGCATGAACTGCCAGTAGCTCTCAGGGTTTTCTCTGCTAATACCAATGTATTCGTCGAGATTGAAGGTGACCACGTTACGGAAGGATAGGCCTTCCTCGTGAAGTCGGACTAGCTCTGCATAGAGTTGAATGGGGGTGTTTCCGGTCGCCAGCCCCAAAACGGTGGGCCGTTCCTCGGCTTCTCGGGAGCGGATGAGCTGGGATATTTCATCTGCCAGTGCCGTTGAGGCTGCTTTGGCAGAAGGGAATATGTGAAAGGCGGGAACTTTAGGCATGGAGAAAACAAGGTTGCCGGGAACTACACAAATTTGGCTTCCGGAATCAATACGAACAAACCGGCATGGAAATTTTTGCACTCAGCCAGCCAGCAGTTTACGGGCGGCGGTGACGATTTCGTGAGATGAGCAGTCTCCCGGGATAGAGGTCAACCACTCTTCCTTCCGAAACCACGTGCGCTGGCGCTTGGCGTATTGGCGGGTGGCGATCACGATCTGCTCTTCGCATGTGGCTCTGTCTATCGAGCCGTCAAGAAGTCGCTGGATTTGTGGGACTCCAATAGCCCGGGATACGGCCGGGCCTGGAGAGGAGAGGGCAGTCAGCTCATCTTGGGCATTAAGTCCAAGCATCTCGGAGGTCCGCCTGCGAATACGATGGTCGAGGTCCGCCGGATCCCAAGAAAGTAAAAGACCGCGAAGGGCATCGTGTGAGATTTGAAATGAGGATCTTTGCTCTGATGCCGGATGGCCGCTCGACAGGCTTATTTCCAGCGCGCGCTGGACGTAGCGAGGATTGTGCCGATCAATTTTGGCAGCAGTTACCGGATCGATTTCGAGCAGGCGCGCATTCAATTCCTCGAGCGGGAGAGCCTCAAGTTGAGAGCGGAGACCCGGAGCGGTCGCAGGCATATCGTCTGGTCCATGGGTAAGAAACTTGAGATAGAGTCCGGAGCCGCCCACGACGATCGGGAGTTTACCCCTTGCGCTGATGCCTTCAAGAATAGGGAGAGCCATTTCCCGATATTGGGCGGCATTAAGGACCTCAGAGGGCTCCACGACTCCGTAGAGATGGTGAGCCACCAGAAGACGGTCCTCCTTACTGGGTGAGGCAGTAATTGTTTCGATGCCCCGATAAAGCTGGAGGGCGTCTCCATTCACGATTTCTCCCTCAAGTTCGCGGGCTAGAGTAAGCGCATGAGATGACTTCCCAGATGCCGTGGGACCACAAATATAAAGTGGTTGTGAAGAATCGTTCACGGGGTTCCTCGCATTATGGACAGCACGGTATTTCTCGCTGCGAAGGCGGTAAGCCATGCTACACAAAATCCCCATGAACCATGGTTCATGGGGATGAATGTTGCTTAGGAGAGTTCTACTCGGTATCGGAATCAGAATCGCCTTGTGACTTTGCTCCACTGACGATCATTTTGCGCCCCATGAAGGGTTGATCGTGGAGGACTTCGACAGCTCTTTTCGCCTCTTCGATGGTTGCCATCTCGATAAAACCATAGCCCTTGGACTTGTGGGTGTTCCGGTTATAAACAATCTCAATGCCTCGCACTGCGCCGACACCCTTGAAAAGCTCTTCGAGTTCATATTCGGCTGCATCGTAAGAAAGGTTGCCTAGGTAAAGCCTGTTGGAGTCGACAGGGGTGGAAGCCGGGGCGCCACGGGGAGAGCTCGAGGTCTTTGCGACACGAGTTCCCGATTTTGGAGCCTTACGGGGTTCCCGCTTATCTTTGTCGGAGTGATTTCCACCTCCACGGTTTCGGGGAGGTCGAATGGTCTCCTTACGAAGGCCGACAGCTTTGAGGAGCTTCTGCCACCAAGTTAGAGGAACACGCTTTGGTCCCCTGCGTGGTCGGGGGCCGCCGGAGCGGCGTCCCCCGGACTGAGGGCTCCTCCCCGAGCCCCCATCACGGGGCCGATTGCGGTTACGGTTGCGGTTGCGGTTACGGTTGCGGTTACGGTCTCCGGAGCCTCCTCCGGATTCTGATCGCCGCGCGTT
This sequence comes from Roseibacillus sp., assembly GCA_002729275.1. Taxonomy (GTDB): domain Bacteria; phylum Verrucomicrobiota; class Verrucomicrobiia; order Verrucomicrobiales; family Akkermansiaceae; genus Roseibacillus_B. Next base: position 12,913 of record PBTP01000099.1, read on the forward strand.
ATTGGACGAATCGGACATGGTTCTTGTTTTGTTTCAGGTTCGCGCGGGGACACGATGAACGCTTCTATGGCGTTTTGCGGACTCTCAAGGTGCTCAAACTGGATTTGAAGCGCTGGTGACTCTGATGTCATTCGATGAGTCGACTGCTTCTGGTTGAGGTTAGATAGAGTCAGGAATCCGCTTGCTCGGCGTGTTGCTATTCGCGTTCCCGCATGTTGAGGCCTGTTGGCCTGAGAGGTTGTTAGCCACTTATTTCGCTGGGTGGCTGATACGGATATCCAGTCTGGTGTCATGGCTGAGCCGTTTCGGCTGCCGCCTTGTTCTCGAGGGGCAAGCATGCGCATTGAATAGATTTCCGGTGCCCTTAGATTATCCGGGGTCGTCTCTCCCGGCAAGGTAAATGCCTTGGTCCCCGAGTGGAGTGGATTTCAGAGTTGTCGTTCCCCTGCGTAAGGGTCTATATTTTCCGGGCAATCTGCGTATTTTCCCTGTGCTAAATTGTTTACGAGCTGGTATCGTCACCGCCATTTTGTTGTCTCCGGGTAGTATTCTACCATTGATAGCCAGAGAGTCTTATTTCGTCGTTGAAGCCAACTCTGGGAGAATTCTTCTCGCAGAGGGCTCTGAGCAAAGACGACCGGTTGCCAGCTTAACCAAGGTCGCAACCGGGATCGTTGCGCTCGATTGGGCCAAAGCGACAGGAACGGATCTTGGAGTTGAGATGTTGGTTCCACCATCAGTTGCCAGCCTAGGCGGGTCCAATCCCATGGGGTTGGACCCGGGCGATAGAATATCCCTCCGGAATGCGCTTTATTCGGCGTTGATGGGCTCGGATAATTCGGCAGCTCAATCCATTGCGCACCACGTGGGGTTCGCTCTGCAGCAGGCTCGGGGAGACACCGGGGATCCAGTTAAGGTTTTTGTAGCGGAAATGAATACCCTTGCCGGAGCATTGGGGATGAGACATACACGGTTCTCAACCCCTCATGGACTCTACGTTCAGCGAAGTAAAGGATACTCAACAGCGACCGACATGGCCCGGCTTTGTATTTACGCCATGCGAGATCCTGGATTTGCGTTTTTTGTCAAGCAGAAGAGTCGCGCGCTTTCTTTCCGACACAGGGAAGTAACTAAGGCTTTCCGTGTTCAAAATACCAACAGACTCCTCGGGCGAATGCAGATCAATGGAATTAAGACTGGTTTGACCAGTGCTGCCGGGCAGTGCCTTGCTGCGAGTTCAGAATTGCAACCGATTGTTGAAAAGTTACCAGATGGAGCAACCAGGCTCACGCCTCGGCGTCTCATTTGTATCGTTCTGGGTAGCCAGGATCGCTTTGGTCAAACTGAGACCCTGATGGGGCAGGGTTGGAATCTCTACAATCAATGGGTTGAGTCTGGAGCGGTGATGACCTCAGTGAGTGAGAGGCTCGTAGTGCCAGACCCCGCAACGCAGCGGTAATTGCGATTAATCTCCGGACTCAAGAATCCTTAGTCTTGCCGGGGGGCTTTCCGTAGTGGCGCCCTCTCTCGTCTTCCCGGACGGGCAGGATCACTTCCTGAAGCGCTTTTTGTAGTGCCTGGATTTGAGTGGGTTCACTGAGCTTGGACTTTTGGTCAGTGGTTTGAACGTAGAAGGTGTCCAGAGCGGCGCCTTTCTCGGTGGCAATTCGTGCGTGAATTGTGTCGAGGCCGTGCCGGTTTATCGTGTGGAGGAGGTTGTGCAGGAGCGCGATGCGGTCAATAGCTTGGATTTCTATTACGGTAAATCGGGGGTCGCTTTCATTGTCGATATAAGCCCGGACGGGGAATGGGATGGCATCATCATTGGAATCACGAAGAAAGTTCTCCTTCACCCTGAGGTAGCTGTCGGGGTCGTATGCTTCCTCATGATTGAGTTCATAGAGGGTTACCACTACGCTTACCTGTCGGTAGCTGTTCTCAATGGCCTCCAGGTCACTGGTGCTGACCCTGAAAACGTCAAGGGCAACTCCGTCTGGTCGGGTGTAGATATCAGCCGAAAGAATATTGATTTCGTGAGCTGCAAGTGCGCAACAAATCTTCTCGAGAAGGAGGTTTCGGTCCTCGGTCGCGACGGTTAACTCTGTATAGCCCTGTTCGGGGTATTCAATCCACTGGACTGCAGCTTCAAAGGGAGTGTCGGGTCGTCTCTTTCTCCGATCTAGATACTGCCAGATCGCACGAATATGAGTCCCTACACTCAGAGCGTCGCGATAGCGGAAGTAGCGCTTGGGCATTCGCTCGAAGTGCTGGTCGATAATGCTCGCATAGCGTTCGTGCAGGTCCTTGCTAATTTTCTTGTTCAGGTTTTCCAGCTTCCCGCGAAACTCGGAATCATAGGTTCCGTATCCACGTTCAAGAACGATGCGCGCAGACCTGTGGAGTTGAACGATGAGAGATTCCTTCCATGATCCCCAGGACTCTTCNCTGGTGCCATTGGAGTCGGCGTAGGTGAAAAGCAGAAGGGCGTCCATGAATCTACGATTTTTCATGAGGCCGGCAAACTCTGCAACTACGTCGGGGTCATCAATATTTCNCTTGGTTGCAAAGCGCCAGAAAGTGAGGTGATGGTCGACAAGGAACATTATTAGCTGGCGCCGGCCGTGGCTAATTTGAAGCCGCTTGCAAACCTTGTTGGCGAGGATCTGAGATCCGTCGATATGTTCGCGAACATTCTCAGCTCTGCCAGAGTCGTGGAGGAGAACGGCAAGGTAGAGCGCGTAAGGGTCCTCAATATCAATCAGGATTTGGCGATACCGAGCCACAGTAGGATCATCGGACTCAATGAGAGCGTCGAGCTGGTCGACACATTGCAACGTGTGTTCATCCGCCGTGTAGCGATGAAAGAATTCGTGTTGCACGAGGCATTCGAGTGCGCCGAACTCAGGTAAGTAACGCCCAAGAATTCCGCACCGGTGCATGAGGCGAAGGGTGCGCGCTACTTGACCTTTACTTTCCAGAATTGTCCGGAATGTTTTCCGATTTTCTTCACTATAGTTGAAGCTTCTGTCAATCTTGTGCCAATTGGCCTTGATCAGCTTGCGTAGTGCCGGGGAGGGTCTGAGGTGGTGTCTCTGGCAGTGCAGAAACAGGCGAAGAAGTCGGCCCGGATCCTCGTTGAAAACCTCCTGACTCGTCGCAGATAGGCGACCACTTTCCGCCACAAANCCATCAAAGTTTTTGCTGGCAGACCCGCGNATGAAGGGTATCCGAAAGGGGAGTCTGAAGGGGCGGAGGACGGGGGCCTCGATCTCCGCAATTTCGAAGACGCTNGCTGTATGCTGGTGAATGTCCCTTGCGTGGAGGTAATAGTCACGCATCAAGGCCTCAATCCTGCGGAGCTTGGTCTTATGACGATAGTGAAACTCTTCAGTGATGATCCCCTGAAATCGGAGAGTAAGGATATCAGTGCCTTTTCCTGTATGGTAGTGAAGGCAATTACGGAGCCTATGNAGAAAGTCGAAGCCTTCCTTGAGCTCNCTNCAGGCGTTTTNACTTAGCGTCCCACGGCGTTGGAGTTCATCAATATCGCGAGTATTGAAGAGAGCGTCAGAGATCCAGAGCAGGTTGTGAAAGTCCCGCATACATCCGGGGCTTTCCTTTAAGTTGGGTTCCTGCAGGAAAACAGTGGACGAGAACTTGTGATAGCGAGATTCGATGTCGCTCTTTCGCTCTTCAAAAAATCGGAGGCGATCTTTAATGATGCATTCCTGCCTGAACTTCTGGCTGAACTCCCTGGCAAGGTCGTGATTGCCACAGAGTATACGGTGGTCAAAGAGGGAGGTTCGGGTGATGGGATCTCGTCTTGCTTCCGTGATGCACTCGTTGATGGAGCGGGANGCATGCCCCACTTTGAATCCAAGATCGAACAAGGGGTATAGAATGCTCTCAACGAGATCCCGCTCTTTCTTATCCAGCCGGTGAGAAGGTTGGGGGAGAAGGAANAGAAGGTCGATGTCTGAGGAGGGGTTAAGAAGGCCCCNNCCGTATCCTCCATTGGCCATAAGACTGAGGGCAGAAGGAGTGGNTCTTTGGTAAGTCGCAGTCTGAAAGATGGATCTCAGAAGAGTATCAATGACCCCTGAACGCAAAGCGGCCACCTCACACCCTCCGCCTCCCTGGTTGTGAATACTTCGAATACGTGCGTTTTCATCCTCCAGATATCGCCTGTATACCGCAAGCCGCTTGCCCGGAGGTAACTCTGCAAGTTGATCTGGGCCGAGGGGGCCGGGAACGGTTTCGGGATGCTCATCGGGCAACACGTGATGAGTTTGCCGCAAGCGACGTGAAATGAAAAGTTTCCGTGTAGATTTAGAAAGAGATATTGAGATGAGCGCTGGTCGAATTTGCGGAGGTGGGCCTACTCAATGCGCTCTATGAGCTCTCTGATCCGGCCGAGATGGACCCCCTCGGGTTTGTTATCAAGGATCCACTGCAAATCAGGCTTTGCTCTTCCAGGTTGGTCTATCTGCAGACTAAGGAGGGCGCGGTTGAGGCGGTCCTGAGCAGAGTCCGGCCGGAGACGCACAACAATATCGACGTAGTCGAGCGCATCTGGGAATTCTTTCTCCTCGATTGCGATGGCCTGAAGATTTCTNAGCATCCGACAGATAATTTCCGGAGGTGTCGCGGTCTTCATATCGGAAGAATCTATCCGCATTCCTGCTTCGGAGAGGATCATGTCTGCTGTTTCCGGATCCATGACTGTTCCTCCATCGAACGGGTCGATGATGATACGCTTTCCCTNGGACTCATAGCAGGTTGCGAAGTGGCCGGGGAGCGCCAGGCCATTCATCTTCACTCCAGCGAGGCGGGCAAGCTCCATAAAAAGGACAGAAAGGGTTATTGGAATTCCTTCCCGGTCATCAATTACCTCGTTGAGATAGCTATTGGAGCGGTTGTAGTAGTCACTCCTGCTTCCGTGAAATCCATTATTCTTGAAAAGGTAGGTTCCGATCGCGCGGACCTTTTCGGTAATTTCATTTTTTTGGGCGATCGTCCCTGCAACCTCGGCAGCCATTCTGTCGAGCTCTTCGTGGTAGTCATTCACCCTGAGNTCCGGATTATCCAACCGGGCAATAAGAAGGGCTGCGCGGAAGAGGCCCTGNCTTCCGTCACCCTGCAGGGANGTGATGATTTGGTCTATGATCGACCTNCGATGTATTTCCCGAGATTTCTCNTCNAGGCGATCGGCCCGAGCNCGNAGGTCTTCTNCCTCACGCCTGAGAAGNGGNCGNGCGAGATCGGCGTTTTTGCTGAGTCGATCGATGGCGTTCCTATTTTCCGGGTTTTTCTTCAGCCTGCTTACCTGCTTCTCGATTGCGGTTACTATCTCGTTTGAAGGCTTCACCTCGGAGAGGTCGGGGCCGATACGGAAGCTCCGGAAAGTGGCTTCCGTCTGCCGGAACTTGGCGAGGCCGACATGGCCGCCCCTGAGGGTATGATCGTTGAGCTGTATGACTTGCTCTCCGTTTATGAAACAGGTGATTGCCTTTTCCTCAACGCGAACACGAAGGTGATTCCATTCTCCAGGCTGGTAAGCGTCAGCTTGAAGTTGCTTGAGTATATTCCAGCTAAAGACATCGGGTCCGTCGAAGCGGGTGAGGCGCAGACTGCCGTTGCTCGGGTAGAACCCGTAGTGACGATTTCCTCCGTCCGATTCAAAGACGAGTCCGGCTGCGCCGGAATTTTCACTGAGCTTCGCTTCGACAGATATCTCGTATGGGAGCTCCGGGGTCGCACGCTGTGAGAGGCAGAGGCTGCGCCCCCCGAATCCATCACCCGGGGTGCTTACAGTAATTCTTCCTGCACGCTGCTTCCAATTTGCACCCATCAGGATCTTCCACCGCTTGGGGTCCAGGCTTCCAATGGTGAGCCACCTCTCCATGGGCACGGAATTGGGATTGACCAATAATCGGTGGAGGGCTCCGACGGGAACAGCAAAGCCAAGGTTGTCGGTTACCGCCGACTTCATGGTTAAAAGACCATGAACCTTGCCTTGCCGGTCAAGGAGGGGTCCCCCGCTATTGCCGGGTTCGACGGGTATGGCAACTTGGAGCAGAGAGCGTCCATTAAAGTCACGGAGGGCGGAAATAACGCCTTTGACCACGCTGAATTCAAGGCCGTGAGGGGCGCCAATGGCAATAATCTCGGCGCCCTGAGAGATGGAGTCTGCTGAGGCAAGTTTGAGGGGCTCCACGGTCTTGCCGCCGAGGTCGATCTGTAGAACCGCCAGATCCAGTTTTGCGTCCCAAGCGTGGATGCTGGTGACGCTATACTCTGAGCCGTCATCAAAATGAACTGTGAGAGGTCTGGATTCACCGATGACGTGTGCACATGTCGCAATCAGTCCGGTCTTCGAAATCACAAATCCGCTTCCTGTGCCGCCTTCACCTCCGGCCCGGCCCCCATGGCGGATAACCACTGCAGAGCGGCGGGAGAGTTTGGTAATCTGCTCTACTGACTGGGGCCTGGTGGTTTGCTGCCCTTGGTCAGCTGGAACTTCAACAGAGGCCTTGCTGCTGGATGCTGGATCTTGGTCCGCGGTTGCGAGAATGGCCGACACAAGCCAGGCCAGAAAGAGAAACGGTCGGTGCATACTGGAAGCTAGCGTGGCCGATCGGCGAGGGCTATCGGAAACCCCTTAAAAGGGAAAAGGGGATGAGCTTTTCTCCAGTCATGGGTTGAGGCAAGTCCCTTGTGCATTTTCCGAGGTATTCAGGGGGCACATACGGCTCCGGCTCATCCTTGTGAGTTATCTCTGCGGCTTGAGATTCTCCTAGTAGGAAATTAATGAGGAGATTGGCCGGGCACCGAGCTTGGTGCGACCTTCGAGGAAGGTTAGCTCGATAAGAAATGACACGTTGATAATGTTTGCTCCCAGGCCATCGAGGAGGTGGAGGGCGGCCGCTGCAGTTCCGCCAGTGGCAAGGAGGTCGTCGATAAGAAGAATGTTTTCTCCATCTTTTATTGCATCCTCATGAATTTCCACGATCGCTTCGCCGTATTCCAGCTCGTATGCAGCTTCACGAGTTGTTGAAGGAAGCTTTCCCTTTTTTCTAATGGGGACAAATCCTGCGTTCAGGCGGTCAGCTACGGCTGACGCGAAAATGAATCCTCGGGCATCAATACCAACGACCTTATCTATCGTGGTATCACCTGCAGTTTCTGCCAGCAACTTTATGGAATCCTTGAAGAGTGCACTGTTACCAAGGATTGGGGTAATATCCTTGAAGACGATGCCAGGCTTTGGAAAGTCATGGACATCGCGGACAGCTTCGCGGAGGTGGATTGTCTCGGCCATAGGATTGCCTAGCTGCTCGCACGCGGCTGGAACAGAACAATTAGCCGCCTCGCGGAGGGCCCTGAAGGGATGATCCGAATGGATGCTGGTCGTGTGGGAGAAGCTGGCCGCAGGGCTTCTCATTGCTGGTGGTGGGTGGATCAGAGGGTTGGCCAGAAGGGGACTGAAGGCCTCTTGAACGAATATAAATAGCCTGCAAAACATTAACTTTCCCTTGCATCAGGGGGTGGCGGGGAGCATGGAAAGGCCATGGCACAATGGCTTTTATTTGTGGCAACCATACTCGTCGTGCTTGGCGGGGTATGGGGGATGACTGCTTTTCGACCCGGAGGGCGGAATATTGGGACGGTTTCCTGCATGATTCTCGCATTTATCTGCCAGATGGGAGTTCTTGGGATCCGGGGCGAATTGCGGGGAAAGTGCCCGCTGGGGGATTATGGTGAAATTCTAGCCTTTCTCGCCTGGGCGCTTGTTCTGTTCTATCTCGTAGTTGGCCCCGCTTACCGGCTTTCACTCCTTGGGTTTTTCACTGCGCCGGTTGTTGCGGTGTTCCAACTGGTCGCGCTCGTTCCGGGAGTGATGGACAGTGATCCAGTTGCAGTCACCAAGGTTGATCCTTGGGGAGAAGCCCACGCGGCATTCTCTGTGCTTTCCTATGGAGCCTTTGCGTTGGCCGCAATCGCTGGCCTCATGTTTTTGGTTCTGAACAAGAAGCTCAAAGCGCAACAACTGGGATCGCCGCTCTTTCGGAAGCTGCCGCCGGCTCGCTCATTGCTGGATTCCGTAGTGCGACTTACCTCGATTGGAGCGGGAATCCTCACTATTGGGATTATCTCTGCCTTTCTGATGGAGCGTGACAATGCCCTTGGCTCACACCTTGTCGCAGCGATTGCCACATGGCTGGCCTATCTTGCCGTCGTTTTCATGTATTTCTGGCGTGGAATAACTCCTCGGCGGCTGTCGAGCAGCGTTATCATCGTATTTATCCTCTCCCTCCTCGTTTTTGCCTTCGTGTAGAGTAATGGGCATTCTGTGTCTCGGTCTTAATCACCAGACTGCTCCCGTGGAAATACGGGAGCTTTTCGCGGTTGCAGAGGGCCAGCTTGGGGAGCACGCGGGACAGCTGTGTGAAGTAGAGGGAATCGAAGAAAGCGTGGTTCTCTCCACCTGCAACCGAACTGAGTATTACGCAGCAGCGGTAGATTGTGGTTTTGCGAGTGATCAACTTCGAGCTTTTCTGCAATCGCAGGCCGGCAGTCGTCTCAGTGTTGAGCATCTCTACGAAAAGCAGCAGGGAGAGGCTGCTCGTCACCTCTGCAGGGTCGTTTCAGGGATTGACTCGATGGTTGTCGGTGAGACTGAGATTTTTGGACAGGTCAAGAAGGCCTACCAGGCTGCCTTGGAAAAGGGGAGTACCTCGAGAAGCCTTAATCAGCTTTTCCAGAAAGCTTTCGGGATCGGTAAAAAGGTAAGAACCGATACTGGTATCCAGCAGGGTCAAACCTCGGTCGGGAGTGTAGCGGTTGATCTTGCAGAAAAGATATTCGGGCACCTGCGAGACAGCAAGGTGATGGTGATCGGTGCTGGAGAAATAACTCGCGCGACTGCTCAAAGCCTGCTTTCCAGGGGCGCTCGCAGTATTTTCGTTACCAATCGATCCTACGAAAGAGCTGAAGAACTGGCGAGCGAGCTCGACGGAGAGTCGGTTCGTTTCGATCAATGGCATGAGGTTCTGCAGAAGGTGGATGTTGTGATATCCTCAACCGGGGCTCCCCATGCGGTGATGAAGCGTGAACATGTTGAGGCAGTCCGTCGCAAGCGCCGCTACCGGCCCCTCTTCGTGATCGATATAGCGGTGCCTCGAGATATCGAAGTAGAAGTTGGTGAGATTGAGGAAGTTTACTTATACGATATCGATGCTTTGAAGGAAATCGCGATGGAGGGTAAGGGACAGCGTGTCGATCAGATCAAGTTGTGCGAGAGGATTATTGACCGGGAACTGATTGAGAGTGGATTGTTTGGACTGTGAAAAATTTCTCTGAAGCAAAATCGATCATTCTTGGGACGAGGGGTAGCGCCCTGGCGCTGGCTCAGGCAGAGATGGCTGAGCATGCTTTGAGGGAAGCCTTTCCGGGCCTTGAGATCGAACGGAAGATTATCAAGACTACTGGAGATCGTCGCACTGACATTCCCCTCAGTGAAGTGGCTCGGGCAGCTGACCTCGACAAGGGGGTGTTCACCAAGGAGTTGGAAGTAGCCCTGCAGAGTGGTGAGATCGATATTGCGGTGCACAGCTTAAAAGACATGCCTAGTCTTTTGGACGAGGAATTCTTGATTGCCGCGATTCTCCCTCGTGCCTCCAGGAAGGACGTGCTCATTGGAAAAAATCCGGGAGGCTTGGCGGGTTTGCGGCAGGGAGCGAGGGTGGCGACCAGTTCCGTGCGACGTCGGCGACTGCTGGAATCGATGCGGCCAGATCTCGAGGTGGTTGATATCAGGGGAAACGTGCCCACGAGGATTCGAAAGCTACATGAATCAGNNGAGCTGCAGGGGATTCTTCTGGCCAAGGCAGGATTGTGCAGGCTGGGGCTTCTGCGCGATGGGCTGGTCGAGAGTAACGGGGAGATAAGTTATGCGGAGGAACTGGATGAAACAACTTTTGTGCCTGCCGCGGGCCAAGGTGCGGTTGCGCTGGAGATCCGTGCCGGGGACCCTGATCCCNTGGTTTTATGCGAGGCGGTGAACGATATTGATGCCATGCGTNTTGTCGCTGCAGAGCGGAGTTTCCTCGCGCTTCTCGGTGCCGGGTGTGAGACCCCCGTTGGGGTCGCAGGAGAAGTAGGTAATGGAGCTAAGGAGCAAGAGGAACCGGGAGAAATTCTCCTCAGAGCAGTCGTATTTGAAGACGGGGAGGATGTTCCGCTTCGGGGGGAGGTCCTGGGGACGGGAGACGATCCGGAAGGTCTGGCCAAAAGGCTTCTTGCCGCAATGAAAAATTTAGAGCCATCGTGAACATGGAGAGAGTGAAGGGAAAATGTTATCTAGTAGGAGCAGGTCCGGGGGATCCCGGATTGCTGACAATCAAAGGGCAGAAATGCCTCTTAAATGCAGACGTGCTCGTTTATGACGCGTTAAGCAGTCTCGAATTCCTGCGATTGGTGCCCAAGGACTGCGAGAAGATTTACGCTGGTAAGCGGGCCTCGGACCACGCCATTCCCCAGGGGGGAATCAACGCTCTGATTGTTGAGAAAGCAAAGGAGGGAAAGATTGTTGTCAGATTGAAAGGGGGTGACCCCATGATTTTTGGCCGCGGGGGCGAAGAGGCGGCAGAACTTGCAGAGGCGGGAGTGCCATTTGAAATCGTTCCCGGGATCTCTTCGGCAATTGGAGGAGCGGCCTATGCCGGTATTCCGGTGACGCACCGCGATCACTGCTCCCAATTAACGTTATTTACCGGGCATGAGGATCCCTCAAAGGAAAATACCAGCCTTGATTATGCAAAACTGGCCGAGGCCGACGGGACGAGAGTCTTCCTGATGGGGGTCTCACGGCTCCGTGAAATCACCTCGGCTCTCATTGAGCATGGCGCTGATCCGGATATTCCCATGGCGCTGACCCGTTGGGCTACCACGGGTCGCCAGCGGACTATTGAAGGGACTCTGGGGAGTATGGCGGATATCGCAGAGAAGGAGCACTTCAAGTCTCCGGCGGTGGCAGTCCTTGGGGACGTAGTGAGAGAGCGGTCCAAAATTAACTGGTTTGAAACCCGTCCTCTTTTTGGCCAGCGGATCGTGGTTACCCGCACGCGGGAACAGGCTGGGGAACTGAGTTCTGAACTTTTTGAGGCAGGTGCGGATGTTGTTGAACTGCCAACCATTCGGATTGAGCCGCCGGTACAACGTGAGGAGTTTTCCCGTCTCGTTACCGATGTTCACACCTACGATTGGGTGGTATTCACCAGTCCTAACGGAGTAGAGCGATTCTTTGACGCCTTTTTCGCCGCCTATGAGGATGCGCGTAGTTTCGGAAAGCCAAAGGTTGCCGCAATCGGACCGGCAACTGCCAAGAAAATTGCGGAATACCGTTTCGCGACTGACCTTCTGCCGGAGAAATTTGTCGCGGAAGGATTAGTGGAGGCATTGAAGAAAGAGCACGTGGAGAGCCAGACGATTCTCTGGGTGAAGGCGGAGGATACGCGGGAAATCATCTACGATGAGTTAATGGCGCAGGGAGCGATCGTAGATCGCTGTATCGCTTACCGTAATGTTCCGGAATCGGGGGACCCTACTGGAGCACTGGATAGCCTGACGAAGGATGGCGCCGATGTGATTACGTTCACAAGTGGGTCTACGGTGGAGAGCTTTGTTGCGCTAGGGGTTCCCTGGCCGGAGGGGTGTAAGGCCGCGAGTATTGGCCCTGTCACAAGTGGGAAACTTCGTGAACACGGAATCGAGCCCGTGATTGAGGCTGCGGAAAGCAATATTCAGGGTCTGGTGACGGCGATTCTGGAGCACTATCAATCCTGAAGAAGGGAAGGAAACAGGTGTTCTTCTCACCGGTTTTAGTGGAGGGCGAGAGCAAACCGGGTGCGATGAGAGGAGTCACTGCAGCTGAGAGCGTGGAAAGAAAAGGCCACCCCGGAATTGATTTTCCGGAATGGCCTTGAGTGTTTCTGGATGGGCGGTTGTTAGGTTAGAGAACCCGCAATCCGTTCACCACTTATTGGGAGTCGGTTGGCTCTCCCGCGGGATTCTGGTCCGTTTCGGGTGGGTCAACGACTGCGACTGCGACTTCGACAGGAGCGACAGGAGCTGCCTGCTTGGCCTGCTTCAGTAGTTGAG
>PBTP01000100.1 GCA_002729275.1 Roseibacillus sp.
CTCGCCGACTTTCACATTACGGGAATTAATCGCTTTGCTGTAATCAGCATATTTTCCACTATCTTCATGGATAATTACCTGGCCGTTTTCCTCACTGAGAAGCCCCTCGAATGGCTTGCCGTGAAACTGAGAGCCGGCAGCGATGACGACGCATCCAGTGGCAAGGACAAAGGGAATCATCATTCCCGTGACAAGGTCGAATCGTGAAAGGCTGCGGTGCGTTCTGGTCCATTTGCGAGCGCGAAGGGCCCAGGGCATGAGGAACGTCATGTTGATGCCAACTGCAGCAGCAGCCGAGGCAACCATGGGATCCCTTTGAGCCTTGAGGACGATAGCCGTCCAGTATTCCCGTGCAGCTTCTGAAGGGAGCGCTGCCAAGATTGCATTATAGGCTTCCGTAGGTTTCCAGATCAGAGAGGGATTTGGAATGAGGCCGTTAAAGATGGAGCCCCAGTCGAGAGTGCCGGCGAGACGAATAACAACACCCACGAAGGAAAGGACGACTATCCCAACTAGAACCTTCAAAGTGTTCTCATAGATCCGGTATCCTCTGCCTTTGCCAGATCCAAGGAAGTTGACCGAGAGCATCACAGCCAGAATGACGAACGAAACGATATACTTCGTGCTGTCAAGGTCCTTGGAAGCAGCAAAGAATGACGGGAAAAGGTTATCCGTGAGCGCGGCGTAGGATAGGGAATACTGAGGCAATACCCAGATCATGTTTGCTAGTTGCGAGGCGGCGAGCCATCCCCACGCGAGGACGGGGTTGATTTCCTGCCGGAGACTTTGGAAAGGGGTTCGCTTGGTGCTCAGCGTTACGTAGGAAATTGCGGCAAGGAGGATGACTCCCATAAGCATGGCAAAGGGTTGCACCCAAAGCATGGCGAAGCCGCCCATGACCGCGAGGAACATCGCTCCGCCGAGAGAGCCTCCGCCCAGGGTGATAGCGCTCTGTAGCCAACCCGGCCCGGAGAGCTTCGTGTAGGCTTTGGCCTTTGCGAGGGCGCCTTTGTCGGCCACCGACTCGAGGATTTCGATCTCGTGGTTAGGTTGCTCGTCGTTGCTGCTCATGTGTCTCGGGTCACCCTAACCGGTAATCGGCAGCAGCGGCAAAGAGGAAATTTAGCTCAAAGAAGGGATGGGCAAGAGGTGGTTTTCAGCGGTTGTTCGGAATCACTCAGTATCCACCGAGATAGACCTTTTGAAGGTATTCCATGCTCTGTCGGGCAATTTCGTCAGGGCTGGGCTCGTATTTGAAGACTTCGACCGAGATCCAGCCCTGGCAGCCTATTTCGTGGAGAGCCTGTGCGGCGGGGGTATGATCGACCTCGCCCATGCCGGGGCCGAGCAGGTTGGGGTCGTTGGCGTGGTAATGGGCGATGCGGGAGGCATTGTCGCGGACGAGATCCCCCAGCGACTTCTGCTCGGAACTCATGGCCTTGACGTCGAGATGGAGCTGGAGGCTCGGGTGATCGACAAGATCAAGGAGAGCGGAGGTCTCTTCAGCGGTGTTGAGAAAATTGGTCTCTGATCTGGCCAGGGGCTCCATGGCGATAGTGATGCCAAGATCGGCACAGTGGTCGGCAGCGGGCCTGAGAACCTCGACAGCTCGTTCTACGGATTCGCCATAGTCCCACCCCGGCTCCAGTGAGCGTTGCTGGGGGCTTCCCCAGACCATGATATTCCCCCCCAGGTTGGAGCATAGGTCCGCCAGCCGGCGAGCGTAATCGGTGGTCGCTAGGCGGATCGAGGCATCAGGGCTGGTGAGGTGGTATCGCTCGGTCTTGGCCAGTAACCAGTGGAGCCCTACGATTTGAAGGCCATGATCAGCCGCTGCCGCCCTGCAGCTGGCAATCTCGGAAGCCGAAATGAGAGAGATATCGTCGGCAAGGGTGAATGGGGCAATTTCGATCCCGGTGTAGCCCGCGGCCTCAGCGGCCTGGCATTGCTCCGAAAAGCTGCGGTCCTGGAAGGTCTCGTTGCAAATCGCAAAATTCATGGGTCCGGTGTAGAGTCTAGAGGAGAAAATTGGCAGAAATTTCGTGGGGATGTTGCACTTACTGGGATTGCGGTAAGGTGTAGTTCGTAGCACAGTGTATGAGCGTGAAGGACGGAGGAGACAATCAAGGAGGTGAGGTAGAGCCTGGTCCAAGCCTCAGGGGGGACCTGGCCGCCCTGATCAAGCTGCGGCTCAACATCTTTGTCCTGCTGACGACCTTTTTTGGATTTCTGATCGCCGTCCTCTCGCAGTCAGAAGCCTGGGAATGGGTGCAGCTCTGGCTTCTGGTGCACACTTTGATCGGCACTGCGGCGGCAGCCTTTGGCTCCGCGGTCTTCAACCAGCTGATGGAAATCAAGGAGGATGCCAGAATGCTCCGAACGGCTGATCGTCCGCTGCCTGCGGAACGGGTTCTTCCAACTTGGGCTTTCATGCTTGGTTGGATCCTTTGCGGATTCGGGATTATTCACGTTGCTGCGATGGTGGACAAGGGAGCCGCGACTCTGGTGGCGATCACGATCGCTACCTATGTGTTTGTTTACACTCCACTCAAAAGAAGGAGCTCCATAAACACCCTGGTGGGGGCTATTCCGGGCGCTCTCCCTCCGATGATCGGATGGGTTGGTGGTGGAGGAGCAATGGAGGACCCGAGAGGTTGGTTTCTTTTCGCGCTCTTGTTTCTCTGGCAGCTTCCGCATTTTGTTTCAATTAACTGGTTATGCCGGGAACAGTACGAAACAGCGGGCTTTAGAATGTGGTCCGATGGAGACGAGTCGGGCAGGCGCTCCGGGTTTCTGGCAGCCACATTTTCTCTGGGGCTCTCGGGATTGGCGTTTTTCGCGTTTCTGATGGGATATGCAGGTTTGATCTTTGGGCTGGTGGGCGGTGCGGCTGGACTTTATCTGAGCTGGATGGCGGTTAAATTTGCGCTGGCTGGGGATCGTCAGTCCTGCCGGCGGTTTTTTCTGCTTACTCTGCTCTACCTTCCAGTAGTGCTTACAGTACTTGCCCTAGACTGGAATTGAGTGGTCCGGGGGCTGTGCGGCAAGTCGGGGTATTGAAAAGGTTATGACAATTTCCCCTTCCAATCTGTCTTTGCCGTCCTAGGTTCCCCTCGCTGTGGCCAGAAGACCAATCCATCTTGAGCCTGCCGAGAGAGATCCAGCGAAGCTGAAGAAAACGGGGCTGTCTATCGCGGTCCTGATGATGATTGGCGGAGTGCTGGTTACCTTTGCCTACAGGCTGAAACACCAGGCCGATGAGCAGGATGCCCGTCCCCACGTCGTGCAGCGGCTGACCGAGGTGTTCTTTGGCCGAGACCAGAACAAAAAGGCGTTCAGCACCGAGCAACTGAAGGGAAAAACCACTCTTTTCACCCCGCTTTCACTCCGTGAAGGTGAACGAATGAGGGAAGCGTTGAGTGCCATGCGGGATCTGTCGAGAAGGTTTCCTGATGATGAGAGTCTTCGATTTCTGGGGATCACGGTGGATCCGGAGGCCGACGGTCCAGATGAGTTACAACGCCTGCTCGCAGAGCTTGGGGTGGCGGATGACAAGCGCTGGTATTTTGTGCAGGCTGAGGAAGAGGCCGCCAGAGGCTATATCCGGCACAAGATCCGAGCGGAGTTTAAGGAGTCCGTGTCCTCGCTCGAAGGTCCGCGCGCGCGCTTCAGATCGACTCTCGTCTTTATTGACGAGAACCTGCATGTCCTGGCTCCGATGTTTGACCTGAACCTCGCTAGGGAGGTCGCTGCTGACGCAGAAAGATTGCTTGAGGAGAATCCCGAGGAAGCTAGGAGGCTCAAGGCTCAAGAACGGGTCGATGACGTGGAGAAAGCTCGGGCCCGTCTGAATGCGGTGCTGCGATACATCCGTGAGGGGGACCTGAAAGAAGGATAAGAGAATTATGACCGACAGAACCAAGATCATTCTAATCTATACCGTTGTAGCGGTTCTTAGCGCAACAGTGCTTGGAACCTCTTTCTGGCTCAGGGAATCACGCAAACGCAGGTTTACGCCCATTGTGGCTGACACCGGTGGTGAAGTGGCTGAAGATTTTGGGAGTCTGGCGAAGGATCTCGCGCTGACGAACCAAGAAGGAGAGGTCATCAATCTGTCGGACCTCCAGGATAAAGTATGGATAGCAACCAATTTTTTCGCGACCTGCCCCTACTGCTTGGAGACTGCCGCTGAGGATCTGAGAAGCCTCTATAAGGAGTTCTCAGCTGAGGACGATTTTCACGTAGTATCCATCTCCATAGACCCGGAAACGGATCAGTTGGAGCAATTGCAGGATTATGCGAGTGCCGTCGACGCGGACAGCAGTAACTGGTGGTTCGTCCGTGGTGAGGAGAAAGTGATTCATGACTATCTTGAAAAAGAAATGGGATTTATGAAGGTCGTTAAGAACAAGGTGCCCCCCGCGAAGACCCGCTACTCCCATGATCGCTCTCTGATGGTGTTTGATGGATGGCAGTGCGTGAAGAAGCGGGATCTTCAGTTTGCCCGGTCACAGGGTGAGAAAGTCAGAGAGAGCTACTACCAAGACGTGAGACAGTCTATTTTGAAAGGGCTTGCCAGTAGAAGGCTCTCCTCAGGTGCGCAGCGATGAGCGAGTTGGAAACTTACCGGAATCGTGAGGCGAATCTGGCACTAGCTGGGAAGTTGAAAGTCGCGGTCTGGGCCGTTACGGGGCTGGTCCTGTTTCTCGTGGGATTAATGCGTCAAGTTAAGATCGGTCTTCCGGAGGGTGTGAGTCTGCACTTGCTTCCCCCCTTCCATGCTTTGCTGAACAGTGGTGCGGCAGCGTCCCTGATCCTTGCCCTGCTCTGTATCAAGAAAGGTCGGGTGGCTCTGCATCAGCGTTGGATCTATGCTGCGATGGGATGTTCGCTCCTTTTTCTCCTCTCCTATGTAACTTACCATTTCACGACTCCCGAGACCATCTACGGGGACCTTGATGGGAATGGGGAGCTCAGCGAAACGGAAAGGGTGGAGGCGGGGCCCATGCGGGTGGCCTACCTCAGTATCCTGCTGTCGCATATCGCTTTGGCTGCCTTGAGCCTACCCTTCATCCTGCTCAGCTTTGTCTACGGATTTACAAATCAGGCTGCCAGGCACCGGAGGCTTGCGGCGCGGGTTTTTCCGGTCTGGCTGTATGTAGCGGTGACCGGGCCGGTAGTCTATCTCATGCTGCGGCCGTACTATTAGTCGAAGGAATTCCCAGAAGAGGGGAACTTTGCGCTACACGCTAGACGCCGCAGGTCTCATTTCTCGAGCTTAGGATCTGGGACCGTGTAGCCCGGAGGAGGGGTGACCCCGGGGGGGAGTGGGGTAATCGGCTTGCGAGACATCTGAATACCCCAGAGGGCAAGAGCGAGGGCAGGGATCCATCCGAAGAGAAAATGGATGTTCATCAAATAAGTGATCACCTGTGAGAGAACACCCAGGATTATAGCTATAGCGACGATCACGATCCCGAGATTCTGCATGCTCCTCCCGTGCCTGTGCCAAGCTTCAATTCTCGCGATGATTTGCTTGTCGGCCGCAGAGAAGNAGGAGTAGNNNGNGTNGCAGGAGTAGCAGGAGCAGTNGCTGTTGGTGTNGAATGGGCGACGTGGCTTGTCGTGGGGATNAAACCCTGCTCGCTCAGGGTAGANCGGTAGGTTTTAACCTGGTTTCTAATATCGAGGTTTTCCGGGTCCAGAAGCGAGGCGTATTCAGCGATCCTCAAAGCATGTTCGTGCTGCCCTTGCCAGCGGCAGAGAGAGAAAAACTTGCCGAGAGTCTCCATGTCCTTCGGTCGTCGCTCGAGCTCGGCCGACAGTGCATGGACCCTAGCTAGGACTTTCTGCTTTGTTTTTGGTTTAAGGATAGCTGCGAGCACCCAGAGAAGTCCGAGAACACAGAAGAATCCCAGTGGCGCGATAAATTCCATCGCCGGGGAAAATGCAGTTTCTGGGAAGAAGAGGAGCAGTAAGGCTAGGGCGCCAAAATAAGCCGCAATGCCGATCATCGCCCACCGGGCGAACGCGTTCGTGNTTTTGCCGCATGAGCTACACGGAATTCGTTGAAGCGGCCTGAGTATTTTGGATGCGTCGAATACAAACACGTCTCCACAGCGCGGGCAGGGAGAGCCGGAACTCCAGAGGATGAAGGGATCAGATGGGTTGGCAGGCGTTCCCTTTGAAGGATGAGATTGGATCCCCGGAGGGAGGTGTCTCGCCTTTCTTCGGGATGATCTGGATTTGCTCATTTGGGTCGCCGGGTTTNCCTGCTCGCTCATTTTTGCCGGGTCTCACTGTGTGTCTTGGTGGCGTGTTNCATGTAGATGGCGAGATGCTCAGGAGAAAGATAAGGTCAGAGTAAGGTAGACCCGTGATACCGTGCCACCTCATTATGGAGTGATTTTTTAGGCTTCTGCACCCTCCGAGACCCTGTAAGGAGCGCAATCAAGGCTTGGCACTTGAAAAGAAGCGGAAGAGAGGTAAGTGAACTTCCATGCGCGTCATCACATACAAGNATCGAGGCTACCAGAAGTTCGTGGGCTCCCTTGACCGCCGTGCCGAGCCTTCACGAGAATTGGAAGGAGCCGTGGCAGGGATTGTAGATGAAGTGCGCAGGAGGGGAGACCGGGCCCTGATTGACTTCACCAAGAAGTTTGACGAGGTGAAGCTGAGCGTGGGGAGCTTGTTTGTCTCTGAAAAGGAATTTGCAGAGGCTGAAGCTATGGTGACGCCGGCGACCAAGCGGGCGATCCGCTCCTCTCGGCGGAATATTCATGCTTTCGCGAAAGAAAGTCTGCGCAGGGATTGGAAGCGAAAGAATGCAGAAGGAGCGGTAGTGGGCGAGCGGTTTACTCCCTTCGACCGGGTTGGAATCTATGTTCCCGGGGGAAAGGCGCCCTTGGTTTCGACAGCTCTGATGACTGGTGCCTTCGCACAAGCAGCCAAGGTGCCTGAAATAATCGCAGCAACGCCCGTCGGGCCGGCGGGCACGATTAATCCGGATCTTCTTTATGCGCTAAGTCAGGCCGGAGCGACCGAGGTTCTCAAGGTTGGCGGAGCTCAGGCCATTGCCGCCCTTGCAATGGGAACCAAGAGTGTGCGGCGAGTCGACAAGATCTTCGGCCCGGGTAACGCTTTTGTGGTGGAAGCAAAGAGGCAGATGGTTGGAGCGGTATCAATCGATCTCCTTCCAGGGCCGAGCGAGGTGCTGGTAGTAAGTGATTCGAGTGGAGATCCGGTATGTATTGCTGCGGATCTTCTCGCGCAGGCCGAACATGGTGGGGATAGCGTGGTGGGATTTGTGACGAACTCCTCCCGTCTCCTGAAGCAGGTCGAGAAGGAGGTGGCTCGTCAGCTGAAACGTCTATCTCGTGCAGAATATATCGGAGAGTCCCTGCGCAAAGCAGGCTTTGCTGTGCTGGTGCGATCGATCGATGATGCTATTAAGATTTGTAATGAGTTTGCTCCGGAGCACCTTTCCCTTGTGGTGAAAGATGAGAGAAGACGTCTTGGGGAGATCAGAACTGCGGGGGCGATCTATCTGGGAAATACCTCAGCAATCGCCGTCGGGGACTTTCTTGCTGGGCCTAGTCACACCCTGCCTACCGGGGGGGGCGGAAAGTCGTTCTCGGGTCTTCGGGCGGATCAATTCCAGCGCCGTACAAGTATTGTCAAGATGGACGAGGCTTCCGTCAAAAAATCACTCCCAGTGGTTCAGGAGTTCGCCCGGATGGAGGGGCTGGATGCTCACGGTGAGTCGGTGCGTTTGAGAGTAGAGCGTTGAGATGGAAGGACAGGGAGAAGTGCAATGCCCGAGTTGCTTTGAGTATTTCGCGGTTTCTATCCCTCCAGTTGTGGAGTGTCCGACTAATCTCGATTATGACTGCGAGGTGTGTTGTCGACCGATGGTGATAGTCGTGGATGAGGAGGGTGCGGCCCAGGCCCAGAGTATGGACGATACTCTCTCAGGATGAGTTTTCCTGATGTTTCAATCGTAATGCCGGTGTTCAATGCCGGGGAAACGATAGAAGAGGCAATTAAAAGCTGCCTGAACCAGACGAAATCCTCTTTTGAGCTGGTTGTGGTACTTGATGGCTGCACGGATGCATCTGCCGAGATTGTGCATAGTTTTGAAGATTCGCGCATTCGCGTCCTTGAACGGGAGCACAAGGGAGTCACGCAAGCAGCCAGCGAGGCTATCAGATTTTCGGTAGCGCCCCTGATCGCGAGAATGGATGCGGATGATATTTCCCATCCCAGCCGCTTGGACTTACAGGAGGAGTTCCTGACCCGTTATCCACATTTTTCGGCAGTCAGTGGGCAGGTCAGATTACTTGACCCAGTCGGCGAAGGAATGCAGCGCTATGTCGATTGGGTGAACAGCTTGAGGCATGCGGAGGATATTGGAAAGGGACGTTTTGTAGAATGCCCAGTGGTTCAGCCCTCCGTGATGGTCCGGAGAGCAGCCTTGGATGAGGTCTCGGGATATCGCCAGTGCGAATGGGCAGAGGATCACGATCTTTTTCTACGGATGCTCAGGGGGAAGATGTTGATAGGGAAGGTTGAGGACCTCGTTCTTTCATGGAGAGACGGATTGAACAGGTTGACACGCAGGCACTCCTCGTATGCGGTGGAGCAGGTGTGGAGGATGAAAGCCCATCACCTCTCCCTTGAGGAGAGGATTGCTGAACAAGGCGTTTCCATTTGTGGTGCAGGGCCGATTGGGAAGAGGCTTGCTCGCCTGTTACAGGCCGAAGGAGTGCAAGTTAATGGATTCTTTGAGGTAAACCCCCGCCGGGTGGGAGAGCGAATCTCCGGAGTAGAGGTAGCGGGTCCGTCCGAATTCGGAAAACGCTGGAGTGAGTCGGTCCTTCTTGGTGCCGTAGGTATTCCCGGAGGACGGGAAACGGTGAGGAAGCTAGCCCTCGATCAGGGCTATCTGGAGGGAGAAAATTTCTGGTGCTGCTGCTAGAATATTTGGCGTTTCAAGGTCTGATTACCTGCCGTGGAATCTCAGTCGCGGTCCAGAGTCTCGAGAACCTGCTCTGTTGCTGACGCTCCCTCAATGAATGTGTTCCCCTTTAATCCAAAACAGCACTGGACGGCAAAGTGTCCTGAGTTGAGCGCTTGGCGAGCGAGATCCTCGGCGGGCAGAACCAGTTTCCCCGAACGTTTCACGAGCTCAAAAGAGATAGGCCCCACGCCATGGTAGGCTCGATAAATAACTTCTGAGCATACGAGGCGGTCAGCCTTTCTAAAATCGAAGACGAAATCATAGAGCTTTCCTTCATGGCTGATGGCTCGCTCCAAGGCCTCTCGGAGGAGAGTGCTTTCTATCATGGGGCGAAGGACACAGAAGGCGTCAACACCTAGGGTCTCAGGAAGGTGGCGAAAAAGAACGCCGTCCTTTTTTGCTTCAAGCACCTCGGTTTCGGGGGACGAAATAGGGGAGAGGTTGAGAAGGTCGCGCTGTTTCAAGTTGCCAAGATAAAGCGAAGCATGAGGCCAGAATCCTGGAAGGAACAAGTTGCTCATCGCGTCATCGTGACGGGTTACGATGACATCGCCTGGAGAGAGTTTGCTCGCGGCTGTGAGGCATATTTCCCTGCTGACTCTGTGGTCCGCCTGAGTTCTGCGCATGAAGGGGTGCTTCATGTCCGCGATAGCGCTGCCACTCAGGCGAAAAAGATGAAACATGACCCGCTTGTAACTGGCCACCTGCCGGAGTTTGAAGGCATGGATCCGATATCGTATCTTTCTTTTAATGAACTCCCGCCTGCGGCTCTCAAAAAAAGGCTCTTCGGCATGGAGCCAATCTGCCAAGAGTCCCATGCCGGAGGATTTTAAGGCGTCGGCTATCTCCTGGCGGTGTGCTTCGTAGAAGCGCCACGCCTCATGATACCTCCACATCCAGCGAGCTGATGAGAAATTGCGATAGATTCCAGTGAGACTCTTCTCCTTGATGCCGAAGCGTGGCTCGGCTTCGTCGAGTTTTTTCCAGACCACCGGACGACCTTTTGCGAGAGCTACAATGAATCCTGCACTGCGCATCAGCATGGCAGTCGCGCAGAAGGCCAGACCGAAAACGCGGAGCCTCAGACCCCAGTCCGGATTGCGGCGCTCATCGAGCAGAGGGCGCAGGGTGAGCACCGTTCCCCATAGCGAGGAGCGTAAGCCGAGATAGAGAGAGTAAGTGTCTCGCAGTCGCTCATCCTCATCCGGAAGGTAATAGCCTCGTTCCTGAGCTGCCGTGGCATCCGTGATTTCCTGGCTCAGGGTCTGCTCCTGGGGAAGAACTGGCGCTACTGCCGACAAGGTTCGCCACGCCGAGGCCGCCAGAGCTTCAGGATTTTTTCTATCATGCATTAACCGTAGAGGGGCAGGGAGTGTCGAGTCAGGTGAGAATTCCCTTGATCACTTTTCCATGGACGTCAGTGAGCCGGTAATCGCGACCTTGGAACCGATGAACCAGACGCTCGTGATCGAACCCTAGCAGGTGGAGAATTGTAGCTTGGAGATCATGGACGTGGACCGGGTTTTCAGCAGGGCTGAATCCGAGTTCGTCGCTCTGGCCGTGGGTTATTCCGCCTTTGACGCCCCCCCCGGCCATGAACATGGAGTAGCAGTCAGGAAAGTGGTCCCGGCCAAGGACCTTGCCGCCGGCGGTGCGCCCCTCCCTGAAAGGTGTTCGCCCAAATTCTCCGCCCCAGATGACGAGAGTGTCCTCTAGTAGTCCCCGCTCTTTGAGATCGCGAATGAGGGCTGCTACCGGCCTGTCCATGGTGGCACATTTTTTCGTCAGCCCGTCTCTAATGTCTTCCTTTGGGTTAGTTCCATGAAAATCCCAGCCCCAGTCGAAGAGCTGTACGAACCGGACTCCCTTCTCCAGAAGGCGGCGAGCGAGCAGGCAGTTGTTTGCCAAGCTTGAGGCTCCAGGGACGGCTCCGTAGCTGCTCAAGGTGCTTTCTGGTTCGCGGGAAATATCCATTACCTCAGGAACAGAAACCTGCATTCGGTAAGCTAATTCGTATTGTGCGATGCGGGTCAACGTCTCAGGACTGCCNAGNTCNGCAGCTTGAATNTCATTCAGGGTGCGNAGGGCGTCCAGCCCCTNACGGCGNAGTTGGCGCGACATGCCCTTGGGATCTNTNACNTAGAGGACNGGNTCTCCCTTCGANCGGCACTGAACNCCTTGGAANACAGAGGGNAGNAACCCNCTNCCCCATGCNTTTTTNCCNGCACTCGGNTGGATNCCNCCNGANATCATGACCACNAAGCCNGGNAGNTCTNCATTCTCANNNCCGAGNCCATAGGTNACCCATGAGCCCATGGAGGGNCGGCCNTGCCGNGGCGAACCNGTNAGCAGNAAAAGNTGAGCGGGTGCNTGNTTGAACTGGTCNGTATACATGGANCGNACCACNCANATCTCATCNGCGATNCCNTGAAAGTGAGGAACNGCATCTGAGAGCCAGGTTCCGCCCTTNCCGTGCTGGGTAAAGGTNCGGGGTGTNCCCATNAGNTTNGGCTTTCCCTTGGTNAANGCGAATTCCTTNCCCTTGATGAATTCATCAGGACAGTCCTGACCGCTACGTTTCACTAACTCGGGTTTGTAGTCGAGCAGGTCCAGATGAGGAGGAGAACCAGCACAGTGAATGTAAACGACTCTCTTGGCNGTCGGCTCAAAATGGGACTTGCGTGCTGTCAGGGGGTCTCCCGAGAGGTCAGCCCCAGAAAGATTTCCGGCCCCTAAAGCGGACATAGCAATACCTCCGAGTCCCACTTGGCAATCCCTGAGAAAGTGCCGCCGGGTCAGGTGCTGGAGATGTGCTTGGTCAGCGCCAAAAGGTTTCTGGATCATGGTTTCTGGAAGATCTCGTCGAGGTTCAGGACTACATTGGCAACAGCGGTCCAAGCCGCGAGAGAGACGATATCGGAGGCTTCAGAAGAAGTCCCTCTTGGTTCGGTTGCGAGAGATTTGGCTGCTGATACATCCAGCAGGAATGAGCGGTAGGCTTGTTCGTAAAGATCGGTGAGAGGATTTATTTCAACAGGCTTGGGAGGCCGGACCAGGGCAAGCTGGAACATCCGGGTGACAATCTGAGAAGGCTTGTCGGAGGAGGTCTCCTTCAGGGCTCTTCGGGCTAGGGCTTGCGCGGCTTCCACATATACCGGGTCATTCAGAGTGACCAGAGCCTGAAGGGGGGTGTTCGTCTGGGACCGCCTGACCGTGCATACTTCACGGCTTGGCGCATCGAACGTTGCCATGGAAGGGTATGGCATCGAGCGGCGCCACTCAGTGTAAATGCCTCTCCGGTAGCGGTCTTCCCCAGTGCTATCGTTCCAGTCTGTCGATCCTCCGAAAGCGGCGCGCAGACCGAGCTTGGGCCGTGGAGGTCGGGTTGGTTTTCCGTACATCTTTCCACTCAGGATGCCCCCGATGAAAAGAGCCTGGTCACGTATCATCTCGGCTGAAAGGCGTTGTCTCGGCCCCCTTGTCAGCAGTCGGTTGAAGGGGTCTGCCTCAAGGAGTTCCGGGGTTACCTTTGCGGACTGTCGGTAGGTCGACATGCTTACGAGAAGCTTATGGAATTTTTTCATATTCCACCCGCTTTCCACTAGCTCGACAGCGAGCCAGTCGAGCAGTTGGGGGTGAGATGGATACTCTCCCTGAGAGCCAAACTCTTCGCTCGTGGAAACCAGACCAGTGCCGTAAAGGGCCTCCCACTGGCGATTAGCAATTACCCGGGCGGTGAGGGGGTTATCAGTACTCATGATCCACTTAGCGAGGGTGAGGCGGTTCAAAGGGGCCTTGGGAGGAAGCGGATGCAGGGCGGCAGGGGTTCCTTCATTTACCTCCTCGGCTTTCTGCTTGTAGTTACCCCTTATCTGCACGTGGGTTTTCCGACGCTTATTGGAGGGCAGATCCCGCATGATTGGAACGGTAGTGGAGGCTTTGAAGTCGGCTAGTTGCTGCTCAAGCTCCTTGATTTTCTTCTGAGCTCGCGCGGTTGCAGGAGCGATCGTTCGGTAATAATCATCAATCAACTTTTGCCTATCAGCACTTCGGGGCCGAGAAGTGAGAGCAGTGCGGACCGCGGAGGGTGTCCTGATCCAGGAGCCCGCAGTTGATTCGTTGGTGAAAGAGATGCGGAATCTCGCCATGGTAGTTGTCGGCCAGTTTGATTCCTGATGAATGTCGAGGCGGAGATGTCCTCCCGCTTCGATCGTTTTGCTAGGGGTCAGAAAAAGGTAGTGGTCCTTTTGGTGCTGTGGTGAGAGCGCCCATCCCCGCGCAGGATCCAAGGCGGGAGTGAGAACGGCCTCAGCCGGGAATTTATCCTGTGCAAAGCTTGCGCTGACAGCAGATAGCGGGATGAGTTGAGCCCCTGAGATTGGAAAGGTTGTGCTCGGAGAGGGGGTCTCCTCAGGGGCCTTTTTCCATACGGGCGAACGATCCGCGTCCAGAATCATAACCCGGTATCCGGAAAGCCGTGCGGCGGTATCCCCATCCGTTCTATTCCAGAGCACAATGTTTTCGATGCTCTCTGGTTTTCCCAGATCAACCTCCCACCATTGGTCACGACCTCCTGCGGTATGACTGGTGGATTTGTTTATGAATACCCCATTGGTATTGCCGTCTACGGCCAGGTTTGCGGGGCCGTCGAAACCTGTCGATATCTGGGATGCTTTCCTTCCCAGAGCAATATTTTGACCGGATGAAAATACCTGAACTTCAGCAAGGTGAAGAAACTTATCGTTGCCCGGTAATTCCACCCTGACGAATTGCCCACTGATTCCGGTTGCCGAGTTGAGAGGCAGACGCGTTGCGGTGATTTTGTTGATTACGACGTTATCCTTCCGGCCGACCGCGCCTTCATGTGAAAGCAGATCCAAGCGAAGCCCTCGGACTTCATCTGAGAGAGGAAGTTCTATGCTGTAAACCGACTGTTCGGGGTTCTCTCCACTGGCAACGATTATACCATTCTCTTCAGCAGACAGAGTCGTGCCTCCTGTTGCAGACAACTCAGAGGGCTGCATTGGTGACCAGGTGAGGGAGCTCGGAAGGCTCCTTTCCCATTTTTCCTGCATNCCGGCCAGTTCAAGACTGTCTTCTCTTAGTGCCGTTTTGAGCCCCTCAATTTCTTCCCGAAGTTCTACCTGACGTTTCCGTTGATCCTCGCTAAATACTTCGACGAGGGGAGCNTCATTCCGGCGGTCTGCATCTTCTGAGTTGTTAAAAAACGCCAGCATCTGAAAATATTCATTCTGCGTGATGGGGTCATATTTATGGGTGTGGCACTGTGCACATGCCATGGTCGTCCCCATCCATGTCTGCATCGTGGTATTGACCCGGTCGACGACTGCGACATTGCGGAATTCCTCGTCATTGGTGCCNCCTTCATTATTTGTGAGCGTATTGCGATGAAAGGCTGTGGCAACGAGCTGATCATTCCGTGGGTTATCGAGTAGATCTCCGGCAAGTTGTTCCGTGGTGAACTGATCAAATGGCATGTTGGTATTGATCGCCCTTATTACCCAGTCACGGTAAGCCCAGATTGTGCGCGGGGGATCATCGGCATATCCGGCAGAGTCGGCATANCGGGCGAGATCGAGCCACTGACGGGCCCAGTGCTCTCCGTAGGAGGGCTTGTCNAGCAGGGTGTCTATGTAGCGGGAGTAGGCATCCNNGGATGTGTCCTGTANAAAGGCGGTTGCCTCCTCNGGCGATGGGGGGAGCCCGGTGAGNTCGATNGCNACCCTTCGAGCAAGGCTCCACCGGTCGGCGGGGGGAGAAGGNTGGAGCGTGTTTTCTTCGAGCTTTGAGAGAATGAAATTATCGGCATGAATGCTGGGCCATCCGCTCTTCTGGACAGGGGGAGGAGTAGGTCTTCTAGGTGGTTGATAAGACCAGTGCTTATCAAATCGGGCTCCTTCTCTAACCCACTGTTTGAGAAGGGCGATATCCTCACTCGATAAGCGGCTACCTTTACCCTTGGGAGGCATACGCTCGTTCTCGTCCTCTTCAATGATGCGCGCGATTAATTCGCTTTGCTCAATATTGCCGGGGACGATGGCAGCGTAGCCTCCAAGGTCCATGGTCGCTCCCTCGTGTGAATCGAGTCTTAAGTCCGCTTTAAGCTCGGCCTCGTCCGGACCATGACAGGCGATACAGCTGTTAGAGAGAATTGGTCTGATGTCACGGTTGAAGTCGATTCCTGCACTTGCAGCCGTGGCCGAAAGCAGCAAAAGAAGCAGGTGTCGAAAGGGTATGGTCATAACTCCTCTGAGGAAGGTAGGAGGTGGNCTGCCGGGAGGCTATCGCATCTTCCGGTGNGGGTGGAGGGGATTTGCCCTCAAAATTAAAGAGATATTCGGCCGATAAGCCGTAAAATGAGGTTCTTGGACACTTTTTAGGGGGTTCTTGGTCCAGAAGGAGAGTTCCGCCTTGATCGGGACAGAGTAATCGTGGAGGTTTCCCTNCCTTCCGGCGGGGAGTAGCTCAGCTTGGTAGAGCGCTGGCTTTGGGAGCCAGATGTCGCAGGTTCGAATCCTGTCTCCCCGACCACCTCCACTCCCTTGGAGTTCACCCCCTATTCAGGGATGGAATAGTAGAGTTGTTCAAGAGTGAGGACCACGTAGGAGGTGACGAGAATATCATCGTTTTCCCACCATCGGGAGTTTTCGTTTACCCAGGATCCGTCCTTGCTCTGATTACTTACGAGCAGGCGGCCAAGCTCCTTGCGCCAGTCAACCTTGCTTCCGTCGGGGCGTTCGAGCTGGTCAATGCCTGCTGCAACGAGGCTCTTGGTCATGGCGTGGTAATAGTAATAGAGTCCCTGTTGTCCTAGCCCGGGGTTTTCTTTCAGAGTGTAGTTATCCCCCAGCCACCTCAGGACTGATTTGACGCGCTCATCGTTCGGATCAAGATCGGCATAGATGAGAGAAAGAAGGCCAGCGTATGACATGGAGCCATATGATCGTAAGGCGGTCCGGCCGTCTGGAAGTTCCTTCTCACCCGCTTTGCTGTCACCAGGAAAGTAGACAAACCCGCCTTCGTCTTCCTTGGAGACTGCGGTAACCTGGTCGTTGGTTGATTCCTTGTTCTGGCATCGGGAGACGAAATTAAGAGCGGCTTTCCAATTGAGTTCGGGCTGCTTTCCAACCTTGTTGTCCTTAGCGATCTGCCGGGAATGGTAGAGGGCCTCAATGGCAAGATAGGTGTTCGACATGTCTGAGTGTGCGTAGGTCCCGCCATACCCGATGCCGCCATCATATTTATTGTCTGCAGTNCCCTTGCTTCCCCAATCAGTTTGCTGGTTGATNAGGAACTCNCGGGCCTTGAGGATCATAGGTCGATCTTCTTCCCTGTCGCGGGCCAGAAGAGCCATGATGGCCGACGAGGTATTGTAGGTGGCAAGCCCCTTGACATAAATTCCGCCATCATCCTTTTGCTGTTGGACGAGCCAATCAAAGCCCTTTTCGATGTGCTTGGGATGGGGCTTGGTGTAGTCGAGCCCAGGGTCGCGCATCATTGCGGCGAGGACGAGGGAGGTGAGTGCAGGCGTCTCTTTTTCTCCCCAGAGACCCTCCTTTTCCTGCTGGCTTTGGAGAAAGGCGTTTCCCTTTCGAATGGCCCGCTCCATTTCGAGGCGCAGGGAGAGGTACTCGCTCTNCTGCTGTCCGGCAGCCGGTGGGGTCACGACGAGAACGGAAGAGCTGAGAATCAGGGAGGCTATGAATTTCATGAGAATCGGGGGAAAAGATTGATCGGTTACTTCGCTTTTTCGGCAGCGGGGATCTCGCCTTTGACGAAGGGTTTGATGGTGACGGTGACCGGAGTGCCAACATCGGGGATGCGCGCAGTTGTCGGGATCCAGACATCATCGAGAGCGGCGTCCCGTCCAGGCCAGTTAAAGAGGGAGGAGTTTGTTGTAAAAAGGGCAATAATGTCTCCGGATGCTTCCGCCTGGAAAGATTTTTCATGAAAGTATGACCCGCCATAAACCCACGGCTTGGGAGCGAGTGGTTTTCTGGTGACGGTGTTGGTGATCCAATCGTTCAGAGTGGCTCGCTCGGCGCTGCCTGATTTCCCTTTCCACTGAAGCTGGATCTCTGCTCTAGCCGCATTGCGCGTTTTCTCGGGAACCTTTGGAAACTTTCCAGTTGGACGAAAGTCTTCACCGAGGATCGGGAAAAGTTCCTTGGATTCTTGGTAGCTAAGAATTTTGAGGGCAATATTGACGTGAAAGGGACGGGCTTTGGTAATGAGGATCGCCTCATGGATCTTTCCCTTTTCATGTACGATGGCATACTCCAAGGCGCCCTCCTTCATGTTAACCTCTGCAGGAAAGCTTATTCCTCGGCTCTTTTGCTCGAATTCAACCAGTCCGACTTTGAATTTGCCATTTCCGAGATCTTTCACTGCAGGCACCTCTGCAGAATGAGGCCCGTCCTCAGCGAAGGCGAGGGCCCCGGGGAGGAGAAGGGTCATAACCAAGAGGGATTTGAGCATGAAGAGAGTGTGGCGCGGTTCCGGGACGGTGTCAAAGGGGACGAGGGTGTCTCCACGTAAATCTAAAAAAGACCAATAATTGGCCAGCGTCTGCCTAATTGGTGAGCAGGACCCGCAACTCGCTGAGTGGGCCTACCTCCCCCCAATAAGGCTATTATTCCTCCTTGGCCTAGTTCTGGTCGCTGGAGGCTGTGTTGAGAGACTCTGCGAAGCGGGACCAGTGCAGGCGGGTAATCTGGCGTTGGAAATCCAGCTTGGGGTCACCCGGATGGCTGCTGTTCTCTGGCGATACAATCCCATCGAGGTCTGCCAGTTCTTGTCGAAGTAACTGATAGGCGTTTGACAGAATCAGAAGTTGGTGGTGCTCCACCGCGTCGTTTCCGGGATTGAGGCCTCGGGATTTTGATTCCCCCTTTGAAGAGTTAGAAAAATATATTGTGACGGGTAAGTCCTCGGTAGTTTTGCGGGAGGCCCAACTCACACGTGCTTCGATAAGGAGGGTGTGGTCTGAGTCTTTACGGAGGAAATCAGCAGCCTCTTGCATGGCTGTTTTTTGGTTTTTGGAGGCAGCCTTCCTNNTGGCCATCTGCAGGAGGAGGGGAATGTCGCCAGCCGGGTCAATATTCCAATATGTCAGAGTAGGGCGGATTCGCATGATGGCGTCTTCCGCGGTCTTACGCTCCTGGGGAGAGGGGCGGCAGGAGTCGAGGACTCGTTCCCAGGCGAGCAGAGAGCGGTCCCAGTGTCCCTTGAGTTCTAATTCCGTAGCGAGACTTACCATGTGCCCGGCTCCCTTGGAGGCATACTCGGAATATTCTGCGAGTCCCGGAGCGCTTTCGAGGTCTCCAAGATCAAGATCGCTTTTAGCGGGAGGAGCGGGAGGTTCAGGGGCTGAGACCTCTGCNTCCGGTGCTGGTCCGGAAGCGACCTTGGGTTTCACAGGGTCAGTCATGAACTCNGGAAGAGGTTTAAGCGTTCCTGCAGGCGAAAGGAAATCCATGTGCCTTGTGCGGAGCCACCAACAAAGGGCTNCCGACACGACAACTGATCCAATCACTACGGGAACAGGAATCCGCATGGTTACGGAGAGTCTCTGTTCCAAGCCAGGAATTCAAGCCTCACGNAGGCTGNAGGCTGAATTGTNTCCTGCACGCCAGCAGGGCGCTCANAATGAGGCGCTATCGCCTCTCTGCGCTCTTTACCTGAAGGGCGCGTTTGCCAACCCTGTCGCGCAAGTAGTGAAGTTTGGCCCGACGCACCTTGCCACGAGTAGTGACCTCAACTTTCGAGATGCGGGGGGAATGGAGTTGGAAGACCCGCTCAACTCCTTCGCCGTAGGAGATCTTCCTCACGGTAAAGGCTGAATTGACGGAGCTTCCGCGCCGAGCGATGACGACGCCGGCAAAAATCTGAACCCTCTCCTTGCCGCCTTCACGCACAAGAGTGTGGACCTTGACAGTGTCCCCAACGTTGAAATCAGAGATTTCCTCCTTGAGTTGCTCCTGCTCGATTTTACTGATGACGTCCATGGCTTGTATTGGGGAGGNAGGATTGGTTGAAGAGCATCCATCGAAACGGTGCTCTGGGGGGCGGGAGGGCTACACGATGACCCTGCCAGATGCAATTGTTTTTTATATCTCCGATCCTAGTTTTACTGGGGATAGAGGATTCTCCCGCAATTCTCGCAATTCACCAGTTCCTTGCCNGCTTGNACTCTGACCATCGTTGTAGGGGTGGCTTTGACGTGACAGCCGAGACATTGCCTCTCGCGCGTTATCTGCACCACAACGGGTGCTCCTAACTTTTCCAAGAGGCGCTCATAGATGGAAATGGTTTCTTCTTCCATACCGACGAGGAGCTGTTTCCGCTCTCCCTCCAGAGATTCTGCCTCCCGCGAGAACTGATCGGCCCGTTTTTGAAGGACCTCNACCTCTTCGTCGACCCCGCCCTTTGTTCTCGCATAAGCAGTTTCGGCNTCAGCCAATGAAGTTTTCAGTCCGTCTCCCTTCTCCATGAGCTCCAGCTCACGAGTCTCAAGTCCATCGATGTCTTCGGCGTAATGCGTAACTTTGACCCCCAAAGCTTGGTATTCTTCGTTCTTTTTGGTTTCGAACTGCTGGGTTTTAAGTCGAGAGATGGATTCTTTACGGGTTCCGATGTCAAGTTCCACACCCTTGATGGCCACCTCATTTTCCTGAAGAGCGGCTTTGGCATCTTCTACCCCTTTCTGGTGCGCTGCCAGCCGCTTCCCAGCCAGTTCCTGCTCCATAGGTATGCGTTTCAGTTCCTTGCGGAGTTCCTGAAGGCGGAGGTCCCGTTCCTGCAGGCTCAGGAGCCCTGTGATGTCCGGCGGCATTGACCTTTCCTAGCCTACCAGCTCAGGGGGTCAAGGTCCCGTCTTTGTCACCTTCCTCGAGATTGCCCCTATAGTCGAAAGTTCGCCCGGAATGTGTTGAAAAGGGCCGTTATAGGAGCAATCCTTATCACCTTCCCCGATAGATGCTTGTCTGATGAGTCTCCGCATTCAATGCCCCGCCTGTCAGCGACAGTTCACCGTTGATGAGGAACTGAGGGGCAGAACTGTGGAATGCGGGTCTTGTGAAAAACAGTTTGTTGTCGATCAGGATTCTGTCGTGAGAGAGCGAGATCGCTACTTCCCGGGTGACATTAGGAAGCCAGGTTTGAAGCACTATGGAGTTGCTCCTGGCCAATCGGACTCTACGCCCCGGGTTGATTTTCCCACTGCCATGTATAGTGAATCAGCGAGTGCCGCTGACGTGATTCCGCCCGCCCCCGGGCGAACTATTGCAGGGGTAGCAGGAATGGTCATTCTTCTGATCTATCTTGTCGTTCTGGTCTTCGGCTGGATGGGACAGGGCTTCTTTGGGGAAATGGAGACAGGCAAGCGGATCCTGCTCAGTGGATTCGTTATCGTCGTGGGTCTTCTACTTGTTTTTTCGGGAGGCCTGCGCCGTCAAAAACAAGCGATCATGGGAGGAGTGGGAGTTGCGGTGGCGGTCTTGGGGCTGAGTGTTTTCATGCCCTCCGGAGATCCGATTACCCGGGCACCAGCCTCTCTCGGGCTGGGTGCTGCTGAGAATGTGCCCTCCGATTCCGTGCGGGTCAGGATGTCAGCGGGGGAAGCCCGTCTGGCAATGACGTATGATCCGATTCAAAGGGCCATTGATACCTTCGGTCAGGAGTCTGTCTGGGCCCTCTGGGCTCCCGCAATGGGACAGCATTTCCGGTATCAGATCCAAAGGTATCTTCAGCGCAAGACCGGGTCTGCCGCCCGTCCGGCATTTTATCCCCGGGAACAGGGAGGGCTGATGGTGATCGAGGGAGTGGCCATCAAAATGCCGGAGTTAGTTAGCCTGGTGGAGCGCTTCGCGAAAGTGGAAGATGTTTATGAGGATCTTAGGGTGCTCAGAATTGAAGTGAAGGGTGAGANTCTGCTGGAGCCNAGCTCGGAGCTTGAGGCNCTGCTGANCACTACGGGNAGCGAGTCCTTTATTGTNCTGAACCGGAAGGAGCTTGANCACATCGACATCGACAGAGTGANGGACGCAGCTCAACGACTTTCAACGGTGGCACCAACCCGGTTTCGTGCAGAAATTTCTGCGCGGCTCGTGGAATTGCTCGATGAGGAAGTTGATTCTGATTTCCGTTCGACGATCTGCAAGGCTATCATGGTCTGGTCCTCTCCGGGAGATGGTGCAGAAAAGGCGGTGGTGCGTCTTGTCTCTGATCTTATTTCCAGCCAGCAAATCGTGCCCAAGACTACGGTTCAATTTCTCGTTGAGCGGCGTTCAGCAGGCTTAGTGCCTCTTTTGAAAGGGCTCTGGGAGGAAGCCCCGCTGAGCTGGGAGGGAGAGGTTATTGCCATGGGCAGTGGGATGGAGGCGGCCATCGCCCCGTCGATCAATTCTGGTGATGACTTAGCTGCCCAGAGGTCTGCGTTGCTCATTCTCCGGCGAGTGGGGACGGAGCTGAGTCTGCCCAAGCTTCGAAGCGCACTTGCAAACACGGAAAAAGGATCGGATGTGATTCTATTGATCGAACGGGCTATAGAGGGCATCGAGAGCAATGTGCGGAGCAGGGGCGAAGCNCCAGAGCCTGAGGTGAAGCCTCTCGAGGTGCCGGAGGTAGCCCCTGCACCTGAGGTAGAGCCCCTTGAAATCATCGAGGAAGAGAAGCCGGATGAGCCGGAGTTCGTCCCGCAGGACAATTGAGCACGAATATGCCGCTACGGCGGGATCAGTAGACGCTGTGGACTTCCAGTGATCTTTCGGAGTTTCCTTGGCGTCTAACTCCCTGATGATCTANGCTTTAATGANTTTAAACTCCGGAGTTTCTCAGNCCTTTGGGAGGTGGGAGCGGNTTTTTCTCGGTAATATTTGGT
The DNA here is from genome assembly GCA_002729275.1 of Roseibacillus sp. Classification (GTDB taxonomy): domain Bacteria; phylum Verrucomicrobiota; class Verrucomicrobiia; order Verrucomicrobiales; family Akkermansiaceae; genus Roseibacillus_B. The sequence continues at coordinate 21,921 of PBTP01000100.1, forward strand.
AGTGCCGTGGCCGATCGAAGCACACGACGTTCTTGTCGTAAGGCCCCCAATCATGCTCCTATCGGNTCATGAGACGACGTTCCTTCCTGCGCACCGCCGCCACCACNGCTCTTTTCACCGGCCCCACCCGGAGCCTCCTTGCCCTTGAGAAGGACGACAAGTTCCGCCAGCAGATAGGGATTCAACTCTACACGCTACGCGATCAGATCAGGAAGAACCCTCTCACTACCATCAAGGCGGTCAAGGAGGCCGGCTACGCCCAAGGCGAGATGTATGGTTTTCCCAATTGCGANCCCATGATCAANGCAGCCAAGGCTGTGGGGCTCCAGTTGCATTCTTCACACTTTGAGTGGGAGTCCGTAGTTAACCCAGCCGATAGAGAATTTACCGACTTCCGCAAGACTCTCGACAAGGCAGCCAAGGTAGGTCTTAGCCATCTTGTGATTCCTTACCTCCANGGCAAGGATCGCGAAACGCTCGACGACTACAAGCGGACTGCNGANAACTGCAACAAGGCGGCNTCANTGGCGAAGAAGCAGGGNGTNCAGCTGGCCTANCACAACCATGCCTTTGAGTTTGAGCCGAAGAAAGATGGCGTTTCCGGATTCGATGTCTTCGTCAAGGAATTCAGNTCNGAGATGCAGTTCGAGCTAGATGTTTTCTGGGTCAAAGTGGGNAATNTCNANCCNGTCNAACTCNTNNANAAGCTCAANGGNCGNATCTCCCAGCTTCATCTNAAGGATCTGAAAAAGGGAACNAAGNTCCCNAGTTTTGGAGGGCTGCCNAAGGAGGCGTTNAAGGAGCTGGGCAAAGGTATGATCGATATGGAGCCNATCATTGTTGCTGCCCACGNAGCNGGGGTNTCACACTGCCATGTCGAGCAGGATCATAGCCCNGCNCCCCTNAAGAGTATTGTGGAGAGTATGACTTACCTGAAGAGCTTGTGAGCCCTTGTCAGCGAGCAACCACGACGTTTCGGTCATTCAGGTAGGAANCAGGGAAGATAGGATCGGGAGAGTGTGTTGGGGTGGGCGATGCCTTTGAAGGGTTCTGAATGGCGGACTGGAGGTAGCTTTCCTGCGCCACCGCGGTGCCCCTAGTCCACCCTGTAGAGGGATGGGTATCCGATCCCCTTGCAGATCCAGATATCGGCGTAGGCAAAATTCGAGGGGCCTCACCCATCGAGCGCTCGGCCAGCAAGATCTCAATGAGCATCGGGCAAACGCGGGCCCGTGGTGGCAGTGGGAACGCGGTAGCACTGTCTACGACCTAAAGATCCTGCCGGTCCGGCGCCTGGGGGCCTAATTCCTCTCTGCCAGTTCACTATGATTGTGTTTTGACTCAGGTATCGTAGTTTCCCTCTCCCATGCCGCCGTGGCGGAATTGGTAGACGCTGCGGACTTAAAATCCGCTTCCGGTAACGGAGTGAGGGTTCGAGTCCCTCCGGCGGCAGGGCATGGGGATTGAGGGCGATTGAATCTGTCACGGCATTTCATTGAGATCCTGAAGCAGGGAGTGTGCGTTCTTCAGAATTGAAAAAAGGGGGTTCCCGTGAAAGGTAGAGTCAGCATGAGTGAGGAAGATAGATCTTCACCAGATATGGGAAACCTTCCTGTCGAGATGGAGAGACACGCTGGGCCGCATCAGGATGGCTGTCCTTTTGGGGAAGGTGAGGGTGGCCTCGACCATGCTCGGCGCTGGGATGCTCTCACTGACAGTGGTTTTCTGTGTAGCGGAGAGAGCCCTGATCTGACCGTGGAGGAAGGAGCCCGGGAGGCCTGGAGAGAATCGGTGCGCTGTATAGGGCGCCTGCACTGGCAATCTCTCCAAGTTGTAGATGCCCGGTTGGTCACGTCGCCCGACTCGGTGTTCGAGGTATGTGTGAAGCATCTTGAAACTGCGACTAATGGAGGGCGGATTGTGCCTACTCAGACAATCTTCGGACGTTGGGAGAATCCCGGACAGGAGATCCGGATCTGGAATCACCAGCTTATCCGTTATGCGGGCTATCGTCATCGAGACGGTGTGGTCCTCGGGGATCCCATGAACGTAGAATTCACGGAGCTTGCCTGCGACCTTGGCTGGAGGCCTCCCTCCGCGCCAGGTCGATTTGACCTTCTTCCTCTCGTTATTCAATGCGGGGAGCAACTGGTGGTTCGGGAGTTGCCACCCGCTGCAGTGCTGGAGGTCGAATTGGCTCATCCTGAACATGAGTGGTTCGAGAAGCTTGGTTTGAAGTGGTACGCTCTCCCAACCCTTTCCGATATGTTGTTGGCTACCGGGCGAGAACTCTATCCCTGCGCACCATTCAATGGGTGGTATATGGGGACAGAGATTGGAGCCCGGAATCTCGGCGATGATTCTCGCTACAATCTGCTACCGGTAATTGCTGAACGGCTTGGGCTCGACAGCAAGCGGTCTCCTCTATGGAAAGATCGATCTCTGGTAGTGATCAATGAAGCTGTTCTTTACTCGTTTGAGCGTGAGGGCATTAGAATGGTTGACCATCATAGTGCATCTCGGGAGTTTCTCAAGTTCTGCAGCCGTGAGGAGCAGGCCGGACGAGAGGTGCAGGCAGAATGGTCATGGATCGTCCCGCCCGTTTCAGGTTCAACGACCGGGGTATTTCACCAGACATACCAATTACAGGCCAGACTACCCAACTTCCTCCTTCAGCAGGAGCCGTGGAGAACGCCGCGGGGACGAGATCTTCTCGAGCGCTTCACTTAGTCTGCCGGAGTGGGTGAGTCATCGCGATTCCAATTTTGGAGGCGGAGGGCTCTGCAGGCTCCTCCGACGCTTTTCCCTTTCAGGGGGTCGGGGCGGAGCTGTTTAAATGTGGTTCTGTGGAGGCCCAAATTGCATTCTTCTTCCACACTTATCACTGGTGTTGCTATGTATCCTTGATTCGGGAGAATGTCATACGTGCGTCGCCGTGCTGTTGCTCCTGAAATTCTAGACTCGTTGCCTCCTGATGACAGGCAGGCGCAGCGAAGTCGGCGTGAACTGAGATACATCAACTCACTGATGGGGAATACTCGCTGGATACTGTCTTGTCTCTCGGCAGCGATGCCCGGGACAGAGGTTCATGAACTAGGAGCGGGGGACGGCCTGCTTCTTAGGAAAATTGCGAGGTTAGGGTTTCGTTCCTGCGGTTATGACCTTTCACCGCGGCCGGCCGATTTGTGTGAGTCATTACTCTGGCAGCGGGGAGACTTTCTTGAGAGGGAAGCACCCTTCAAGGGGATTGTGGCAGGCTCCCTGATTCTTCATCATCTAGAGGCGGAAGAGCTGGAGCGATTGGGAAAACGGCTCCAGAGTGCGGATTGCCTGCTGTTTGTAGAGCCTCTTCGGTCCCGCTGGGCCCTTTTTCAGGGATTCGCCTTGAGACCGTTTCTGGGGCCGGTGACACGGCATGACATGATGGTGAGTATCCGTGGCGGGTTCAGGCCGGGCGAGTTGCCCCTTGCGCTGGGGCTCGAGGAGGGATGGAAAATAGAGGAAGCAACGACATTCCGAGGAGGCTACCGGTTGAAGGCGACGCGCGGATGAAGGAGATTACGATTGCAGGTGGCGGGTTGGCAGGGCTCTCTCTTGGGGTTGCGCTACGTCGTGCGGATGTGCCTGTCGTTCTGCACGAGGCCGGTCGCTATCCCCGGCACCGGGTCTGCGGGGAGTTTATCAATGGGGTTGGAAAGGAGACGCTTTCAAACCTTGGGATCGCAGAATTATTTTCGAATGCGGTCCTCAGCAAGAAGACTCACTGGTTTATGGGGAGTCGCCAGATGTTTGAAGGAAGCCTCGAGCGGCCAGCGATTGGAGTCTCTAGAGAGTGGTTGGACCTGCAGCTGGCGGGGATGTTTGAGGGTTTGGGAGGATCGCTTCTTACGGGATCTCGTCAAAAGGAGATGAGAAAAGAAGGTGTCGTCTGGGCAGCGGGCCGGAGAGGAAAGCGAAAGAGCAAATGGTTGGGGCTGAAGATCCACGTAGCTAATCTGCAGGACCTCCAGAGTCTCGAAATGCATATGGGTCGTGGGGGGTATGTCGGCCTCGCTCCTGTCGAGGACGGGAGAGTCAATGTGTGCGGGCTTTTTCGCCTCCAGCATTATGGGGGGCGAGGTTCTGATATGCTATGGAATTGCCTTGCCAGTAATGGCCTGAATAGGCTTTCAGCCCGATTGCAGGAGGCGAGTCCAGATCCTTGTTCTTTTACGGCGGTCAGCGCCCTTGGGTTCGGAGGGCAGCCCGGTAACGAGGGGCTTATGGCTCTGGGAGATGCAGAAAGCATGATCCCTCCGTTTACGGGAAATGGCATGTCGATGGCATTTGAGGCTGCGGAGACCGCATTGGAGCCTCTTTGTAAATATTCGGAGGGGAAAGAGTCTTGGGAGAAGGTGGTGCAAGATGTGCGCAGGAGCCTCAGGGCGAGGTTTCGGCGACGTCTTCTGATGGCGCGTATTGTGCATCCGTTCTTGCTGACCCATGCCGGGAGAGCTTTTCTGTCAGGAGTGACGCGCTCTGGGCTCCTGCCCTTCAAACCTCTTTCCCGCGCTCTACGTTAAGACCCATGTTTCTCGAATCCCTCACTACCGCTTTCCCCCCGTTCTCCTACAGCCAGAAGGATTGTCAGGAGGTCACTTCGGCCTCTCCAGCGGTGCAGCGTCTCAGGCCACGGTCTCAGGCTTTGCTGAGCAAGGTTCTCTCGGGAGATTCCGGGATTGAGAAAAGGCACTTTGCAACCGATGACATTACCAAGCTATTTGATTGTGATGCGGGTGAGCTGAACGCGAATTTTGAAAGAGAGGCTCCACGTCTTGCGGGGGACGCTCTCGTTCAAGCGGTGCAGGAATCGTCTTTTGGGATGGATGAGGTGGACGCTCTTATTGTCTGCACCTGCACGGGCTATATCTGCCCGGGAATCTCCAGTCATGCTGCGGAGCTTTGCGGGATGCGAAATAATACCTACCTTAGTGATATTGTAGGTCTGGGTTGTGGGGCGGCGGTGCCGGCACTGCGTGCCGCCCAAGGGTTTCTGAGGGCGAACCCCGGGAGTCGAGTGGCTACCGTTGCGGTGGAGATATGCTCGGCAGCGTTTTATCTCGATGATGATGCGGGGGTCTTGATCAGTCTCTGTCTTTTTGGTGATGGTGCTGCTGCCGCTATCTGGTCTGACGTTCCGGGTGAGGGCAAATACGAAGCGGGAGCCTTTGAGACGCTGCATTGGCCACAGGAGCGGGAAAAGATCCGTTTCGTGAACGCGGATGGGAAATTGAGGAATAAACTTCATCGTAGTGTGCCTGAGCTAGCGGGAAAGGCGGTTGGTGAGCTCTATGAACTCAGGCAGGGGGAGCCGGACCGGATCCTCGCGCATACTGGAGGTCGGGATGTCCTGGACCAGTTGGAGGGTCGGCTGGAGTGCGGAAATCTTTCTGAAAGCAGGGAAGTTCTCAGAAGCTACGGAAACTGTAGTAGTCCTTGTGTTCTCATGGCGCTTCACGAAAGACTGAAGCAGCAAACTTCGGATCGACGCCTCTGGTTGACGAGTTTTGGAGCAGGNTTCTCTGCGCACTCTTTTGAGATGTGGCGCTAGCACTACCAGACTTTGATAGTCTGGATTGCGATGGGGCTGGATAACTTTACAGGGAGTCGGCAGCCCTGTAGCAATTAGTTTGCTCGTCAATGCTGCTTGTTCCTGTTGTGCCTGAAAGTCTTAAGATTAAATCGATGAAATCCCCCTTGATGTTTCTGCTCACTCTTTACTCGGCATGCTTTGGCGATTTACGTGGGGAGAGTTTAAAGCCCGGCAGCAACCGGGTGAAGTTAGTGCATGAGGATCCTCGTGAGATGCTCGTCCGATTGCCGGCAGACTACGACCCAGATAAGCGGTATCCAGTGGTGTTTGGTTTCCACGGAGCCGGGGGGCCGATGGAGGGATACCATCGTCAACTTGAACCTTTGGTGCGGGATCATGGCTATATCAGTGTCAGCCCGCAGGGGCTTAGTAACGGACCGCGCAATCGGAGGGCGGTTGCGGCGTGGAATGGGTTTGAGAACCACCGCTTGAGCCGGGCAGANGATGTTGGCTTTGTGAAAAAGGCTATCGAATACCTGGGTAAGCACGCCTCCATTGATCGTCAGAGGCTCTATGCGACCGGAGGTTCCAGTGGAGCTATTTTCTGCTTCCGGCTGGCTATGGAGACAGATCTTTTCGCCGCGATTGCTCCAATGCGTGGAGCAATGATTAAACGCCCTCCAATCCCGAGTAAGCGTCCGAAGGTTTCCATTCTAATGGTGTGCGGAACGGAAGACGGGCTTTTCACTGGGGAATCCAAGGTCCCCGGTGAACTATTTTATCCAGCTCACGAGACAATGGGGCTATGGTCAGACAATCACGGGGCCAAGGCAGAGCCTGTGTTATTGAAGCAGACAGAGGAGATCAGGTTGACCCGTTACTCCCCCGAGAAATCGGGCTATGAATTATTACTNTATGCGTTGAGAGGAAGTGGGCACCGGGTCCCGAGAGAGAGGATGTCAGGCGCGATAGATTACATGGCTCATTTTTTCTCGAAGCAGACCAAGCCTCCATCGCAATCTCATTGAATGTTCCTGCTGGCCGGGCCNGCAATTCCTTTGAACGTTTCTCGCCCATGAGCCTTGCAGGACTTAGAATAAGCGTGATGAAAATCTTGGTGGCGATCATGACCCTTGTCTGCTGTGAAGGTGCAGCGGGGCAAGATTTCAAGATTCCGGAGGTGGCAGAGCTTCCGCGGATTGACCGTGCTTCAGCGAGGCCCGCCAGAGAGGTGCTGAGAAATTCGGCATACATCCTCAAGTTTAACGCTCACGCGCCGATCGGGGATGGCTATGTCATTCTCACCGACCACACTGAGGAGGGTTACCTGAAGCCCTTGGAGAAACTCGCCAAGTATCGTGAGGCCACTCTTATCAAGGTCGGAGATCTCGCGGGGTTACATCAACCGCATACCCTTCACGGCTTACGAAAGAGGTTGGCGAACCTTAGNCCCAAGTATGTAGCGATTGCGCCGCGGGCAGATTCTTATCGTGAGAACATGCTGCTGGGAGCATGGGAGCTTCTTACCACTCTCGACGATGATCCACATCTTGATGTCTTCCCGGGGATTCTGGTGGCGCCTTCGCCCGGAAGTTTCAAAGCGCTGATCGATCGAACGGTGCAGTATCGTGCGATTTCAGCAAAGGATCTTCGCCCTTTTGCCATCAGCCAGGTTGCTTCCAACGAAGAAACTCGATCTCTGCAGAAGGCCGGAATCCTGCGTAAGGTGTTTGCGACTCACGGGATCGAGNCCCCTACCCTCGCNGTCTACACTCCCAGGGCCACCAAGGCGCCAGAACTCAAGGGTGNGAAAAGTTGGAAGATTAGGCTCTCCAGTAAGGGCGATTTTGTGAAGGAATTCTCTCCGGGGCTGTCCGCAGTTCTGCGTGACGCCAGGGTGGTTATCATGCATGGGCATGGAATTCCCGGGATGTCATGCTCAGTGGACATCGATGGAATTCCAGCTGGCTCACGCAATGAGGTGATCCTCTCGGGGTCATGTTTCTCAGCTGTTCCGATGAAATCAGATTTCCCCCGTATGTCCTCTGCTCCCGGTGGTTATAAGGTGGGCCAGCGTCCAGCCTTTGCGGCTCGGTATATTGAGCGGGGGGCTACAGTCTTCTTCGGACACATGCGGCTCAGCTCTGGCTTTCCCCATCTCTATCCTGTCCTTGAGNAATGGATGAGTGGTGCAACCGTCGGAGAGGCCTATCAGCAATTGATCAACGCAATCATAGATATGCGCGGATTTCGATCGGGGAGCTACGTGGTTAAGCAGCCGTCCGACCAGCGCAGATTGCCGCAGAACGCGTTGCTCTATGTGATCTTCGGGGATCCAGCTGTCGTGCCGTTTGAGGCATTGGGCAAGGCGCCGCGGAAATAAGATCCAGAGGAGCCTTGGTTCCCGGTGGTTTGGAGGAGAAATTCCTGAGGAGCTCGGTCTTAACATCCCCGGAGAACGGACGGGGGNAGCCTTCCAGTTTGTTTAAAAGGCTCTGCGGAGAGCTCAGACTGGTGCTGAATTCTNCTCAGGGATTAAAGTCGGAAGGTTTGGGAAGAGGATTATCTGGTTCGTTTCCTCCGGTAGTTCCTGAGGGAGCCCCAATAGGAACCGGACGAATCCTCTCGGAGGTAATGCGAACGACAACGTTAAAGCCAACCCCTTCCTGGCCAGTTCCAAGGATCACACTGTGNCCTTCCTCGGTATACCAGAGGTGAGATCCCAAAATAGCTCCATCCTGAAGTTCGCTAGCACGGGGAAATTCTGCTGCCTGTACGGGCCGGCCATGGAGTTTATTGAGGAGATCGATCAGCTCAGACCAGTTGCCCTGCAGGGATGTAACATACTGACCTTTGCTGACGGGCTGGGTTTGGAGAGTGACTTCCCGAAGTCCTCCGCTTTTGTGCCAGTCGAAGAAGAGAAAACAGTGAAGCCCTCCGATGGTGGCCTTTGTCTTGTAGATCCCATTGAGACCAGTGCGCCCCAGGAAAATTCCATCGCCGGCAGAGGTGACGAGAGCGCTAGCTTTGAGCTTTTTTTCAACCGTGTTACGGTTGTCACCAAACTCGAGCTGGTCGAAGGCCGCGCCCTTGGGAGGGGGAGCGTCGGCAGAGAGATCCTTTGGGGCAACGTTACTTCTTACCCATGCTTGATCCTGATCGTGAAGCTTACGGATGCTCATGGTGATGATCCGGCCATCACGACGTTTCAGGGTAACGCGGGCGCCGTCGCTGGAGAGATACTCGGCTTGAAAACTACGATCTCCCTCAAGGTTACGCCACATCCTCATGGCTGCAGGAGCCATCATGGTTGAGGTGAGAATAAGGCTTGTAATAAGAAAGAGGCGCATAGTTTGACTGGTGGCTGCCTTTACGATGTCGAGGGGGAGAGGTGGCTTTATTTTGAGTATCAGGTGAGAGGATGGGGAGAGCCTTTCACAATAAAAGACCCGGCTAA
>PBTP01000101.1 GCA_002729275.1 Roseibacillus sp.
GTAGCCGTTGGTGAAGCGCACGCCTTCGGTGGCGAGGCGGTCGATCGCAGGGGTGCGGTAGTAGTCACTCCCCTGGCAGGACAGGTCCATCCACCCCATGTCGTCGACGAGGATCACAATGACGTTGGGGTGCTCGGCTGCCTTCGAGAGAAGGGGCAGGCCTGCAAGAACGAGCAGGAGGGCGAAGAGTAATTTCATGCCGTGATCGTATCTGGTTGGTCTGGAGTGACCAGTTAAGTCCGCCAATGTCCCGGTTGCCAGTTGTTACTGGTGGCGAAATGCCACGGTGGGCTTCATTCGAGAGGCTCGGATGGCCGGGTAGAGGCCGCTGACAGTCCCAACCACAGTGGCAAAGACGATGGTGAAAATGACGGCGCCCGGTGCAATTTCAATGCGAATCGCGCTCCCAATAGAGGGGAAAAGATAGAGGAGTTCACGCACCGCGAAGGCGAGGAGAACGCCAAGGGCCCCTCCAGCAACCCCGAGCAGTGATGCCTCGAGCAGAATCATCCTGCGGATGCGGGAGGCCTTCCATCCGATCGCTCGCAGGACACCGATTTCCATCGTTCTTTCAAAGATACTCATCAGCATGGTGTTCATCACACTGGTCAGGCCAACGATCATCGCCAGAAGGGTGACGGCCAGAGTCATGCCACGGACTGCCTTCGTGGTGGAATTGCTCTGCGCGGATTCGCTGGCGAGACTGGCCGAGAGCCCNGGATGTTTTTTTTCAATTTCCNCGCAGAGTGCCCTTGTNGCTGCCTTNTCCATTCCTGGGTTAAACCTTAGGTTCAGGAAGTTNATCTTNCCGGTGTTGTCGCTGTGGCGCTGCAGGACATCAAGTGGGACGAGGATAGCTCCGGACTCAATCATCGACGTGCTCTCGTAAATNCCGCATACCGGAAATTCCAANCCGTAAAGAAGGAGCGAATCACCCACCCCCTTNCCCAGCATCTGGGAGGCGGATTTGCCNAGAAGAATGGCCTGNTCNTCGCGGTGCTTGTGCATCCGGCCCTCGATGATCCTGAGGTGCTTCCATATGTAGCTCTNCCACTCCCAGCTGGTAATGAGGACCATGGGGAGNTGNTCGACAGGNATCAGGCTGCTGAGGACTCCGCCGCTGCTTTCTACCCCGGGGAGNGATCGTATGTTCAGNGAGATNTCCTCGGAAAAGGGCGCNGGAATCGGGCTCCCAGCNGCAACCCGATTAANNACGGCATCTGTGCCACGGGCGTTCATGGTCTGGTCCCAGCCTCNTTCAAAGCCGCGGGCNAGGCCCATCAGGGACACAATAGCCATCATGCCCACGGCAATCCCAAGTAAGGTGAGAGCCGTNCGCATNCGCCTCACCTTGAAATTCCGGNTAACCATCGGGANGAGGTTCATGGGGAAACNGGCAAGTCAGGGGTAGAGCGGATAACCATGCCATCGCTCATATGAATCTGGCGNGAGGCATATGCTGCAGTGGTNGGNTCGTGTGTTACGAGCACGAGAGTCATTCCAGTTTCCCGGTGGATACGGGANAGCAANTCCATCACCATGGNTGCAGANGNNCTGTCCAGATTGCCCGTTGGTTCATCGGCNAGGAGCAGTTCGGGCTCGTTNGCAAGGCTNCTGGCAATGGCCACTCGCTGGCGCTCCCCNCCGGATAGTTCAGGTGGCCGGCTGTGAGTTCGATTCGCNAGTCCCACCTCGGAGAGGAGCTTGGCCGCTCGCGGGGCCCTNTCTTTTCTCGAAATCGAACTTTCAACCATGGGCACNTGGACGTTCTCAGAGGCCGTCAGGGTGGGAAGGAGNTGAAAGGACTGNAAGACNAAGCCGACCTTCTGNGCNCGGAAGGAGGAGAGGTCNCCCATCCCCGAGAGGNCCTGCCCGCGAANACAGATCTCGCCGGAATCAGGGGTGTCCAGTCCGCCCAGCATCTGNAGCAGGGATGTCTTTCCGCTTCCGCTGGACCCAGTGATGGCGATGAAGTCTCCNTCCTCNATCCGCAAATCAACCCCGCGGAGAGCGTGAATCCGGCCATNCTCGTAGGAGCGAGTGANAGCGANCGCCTCCGCGAGGCACGGGGTGTGAGGGNTCTCCATGCTGAATGAGTTTTGCGGACTGGNGCCCGGGCCGCAATTGTAGAATAGGAGAGATGAGAATNGAAAGNCCGTGACCGNGATGAGTCTGATATGGAATCGGANTGGNCTCGNANNCNGGACCCATGGNCTNTAAACTTTCNCACTACGGCTTGCNGTCCTTTATNGNNAACAATAGGTTCAAGAAATGAACTTCAACGGCTTTCTGCCTGTCTTTCTTTTCCTATGTCTTCCAACCTTGGANGCCCAGATCTCTGATNCCGCACAGCTCAAGCTNGAGGGTGCGGTGGCTTTCACCGAAGGTCCNGCCTGGCACCCTTCAGGAAATGTNTATTTCACNGANATTGCCAATAACCGGATCATGCGCCGTGATCCATCGGGGGTCATGCATATCTTCCGCACCCCCTCTGGACGGGCAAATGGACTTCTCTTNGACCACGAGGGGAGCCTGATGGCTTGCGAGGGCGGAGGAGAGGGAGGGAATCGTCGAGTGACCCGCACTGAGAAGGACGGAACCATCACCGTGCTCGCGAGCCAATACGAGGGGAANAGGCTCAATTCTCCNAACGACNTAGCGGTGGACTCTCAGGGCCGGATTTATTTCAGCGATCCNCGCTACGGANGCCGGGATGACTTGGAACAGTTCGANGGAGAAGGCAGGGAAATCGAGGGGGTNTATCGTATNGATGGCCCCGGGAAGATCTCCCGNATCATCACNCATGAAGTGCATCGACCCAATGGNATNCTCGTTTCTGCGGACGATAAGTTNCTCTTCGTGGCGGATAACGTGAACGANGGTCCCGGTAANGGNCTCGGGGGAAACCGNAAACTGTGGCGCTTCACTCTTCAAGCTGATGGCTCGATAGTTCCCTCCAGTCGTAAACTTCTCTTTGACTGGGGTAGTGANCGCGGTCCCGATGGACTGGCTCTGGATTCGAAGGGACGNATCTTCGCTGCNGCAGGGTTCAATTTTCCCAAGGAACCTGTGGAAACCAGTCTGAANTACAGGGCCGGNGTCTATGTCTTTTCTCCTGAAGGAGAACTTCTGCAGAACATTCCGGTGCCCGCNGACATGATAACTAATTGNNCCTTCGGGGGAGCAGGTCTCCNGACCCTTTATGTTACNGCGGGGCATAAGCTCTGGAGTATNCCTGTTAAGGANCCTGGTCATCTNGCATGGCCCCTGAGGCNATAGGANGGGGNCCCTCATNTGGGATGANCAGCGCAGTGAGATGNGTTGAGCTTGAGCAGGACGAGAGAAAGGCCAGGATNGCCAGAGTGGTGAGGAAAAGGGNCGCTTTCATGGNNTNAAATGGATGATTCGTCTGGGNGAGAAAATTAAGGNNGCTACCCTTNTGACCGAAAAAATAGCCGCTCNTTTTTCAAACTTTCCTCAGCTANCTGNAAAAGGGTGAGTTCNTTGTGGAATCCTCGCCATTTGANNGTGAGGGNCNATANTCGGAGAAAGCATGGACNCCGCCCAANACCTAGAAACAGCNCCGCTGCAGGACCTCGATGAGTGGGAGGACGATCTTCTGAGGCGNTATCCNGCGNAGGAGGNAGAGGGCCGNAAATTCCGAGCCTATGAAGCTGANGCACGTCCNGGGGTCCGGGAGTTTTATCGNCTCAACCACCAGAANCAGACTTTAGATTTTGTNCGGCAGAAGCGTGCGGAATACCTCCCTCTCAAGANACGCAGGATGACTGTTTGGGAGGCGCTGGAATATCTGAATACCCTCGTGGATGACAGTGANCCCGATATAGACCTTCCTCAAATCGAGCACCTTNTGCAGACCGCGGAGGNAATCCGCCATGATGGTCATCCCCGTTGGTTNGTTCTGGCNGGGCTTATCCACGACCTTGGGAAGATCCTCTGCCTCTTTGGCGAGCCTCAGTGGGCTGTGGTCGGAGACACCTTTCCACTTGGGTGCCGTTTCTCGGATAAGATTGTCTATCACGAATATTTTGCGGAGAACTCCGACTCACGAATACCGGAATACTCAACCCCTCTCGGGATTTATGAGGAGGGATGCGGCCTCGATAAGGTTACCATGTCTTGGGGTCACGACGAGTATCTCTATCATGTAGTTAAAGATCACCTTCCAGAGGAAGCCCTCTACATGATTCGTTATCATTCCTGCTATCCCATCCATAAGGAAGGAGAGTACCAGCCCCTCATGAACGATCATGATCGGGCGATGTTTAAGTGGGTCGATGCCTTCAACGCCTACGATCTCTATACCAAGAGTAGCCAGCGTGTTGACGTCGATTCGCTCAGGCCGTTCTACGAGGAACTTATCGAGGAGTATCTCCCTGGAAAACTATCCTGGTGACGGGCCCAGGCCCTCCAAGATTGATTTTTCCTAGACCGTCAGGGTTCGATTGCGGGCAGTGACTTCCCATCTTTCCCCGGTAACTTCCCCTCTTCGAACCAAGATTGCTTCCTTGTAGAGAGCCACAGTGGGACAGATATGATAGGGGATTCCCAAGAAGTGGTCTCCCACCTGGAACTGGTCTGCGTTTTCGGATTCCAGAACGAGATGCTCCTCACTGTGGCCGATAAAATGTGCGCGTTCGAGGCCGATCAGATGGATTCGGTCGTTGAGGGGTCCTTCTGACGCGATCGCCTTATGGCCAAGATCGAGGCAGAGTCGGTTGGTTCCGGGCTTACTGATAACGCGGGTAAGAACTACCGCAGCATTGCGAAAGGGGAGTTCTGGATAGGCGCTTCTATATCCATAATCCCAGAAGAGGGTGGTTCCAGGGCTGCACTGCCACTCTCGCAGGCGGGCATGAAAGCCAAAGGTTGGCGATCCTCCCCCAACTACATTTGGCATAACGCGCCGCGCCTCCGCCAGCCGCTCTAGGACCCCGTCAACTGTGCTCATTGCCTGAGACCAAATTTTCCTGCGGGCCTCAGGGTCAGACTCTCTCACGTGTCCATCGTAGCAGTGAACTCCCTCAAACCGAAGGCTGCCAGAGGAGTCAGCCAATTCGGCGATCTTGACTACCTCTTCTTCAGAGGAGGTTCCAGTTCTACCCATGCCACAGTCGAAATCGATAAAAACACCCAGTTGGACTCCTGCTTTCAGGCATCTCTTGTTGATCGCGGATAGGGCGGGCTCTTCGTCCGCGAGAAAGGATAACTTCGCGTCTGGGTAGGCCTCCGCCAATCGGATGAGACGAACCGGGGCAGGCCCAACCGGAGAGTAGGCCAGAAGCACATCCTTCGCACCTGCAGCCAGGCACATCTCAACCTCTGCGATCGTGGAGGCCTTGAATTTCCTAANTCCTGCGGATATCTGGATGCGCACTACGGCATCCATTTTGTGCGTTTTGACATGGGGCCNGAGTCGCTCCGGACCACCGCATAAATCAATCATGCGCTCCACGTTTGTTTCGACCACGCGAGGTCGCACTAAGAGGGCAGGTGAAGCAACCCGGTCAAGACCGCGGATTACCCATCGCTCATTCATAACGATCTGCTACGGTTTGATTTCGAGAATCATCTCAATCTCAACCGCCATGCCTCCGGGGAGCGTGTTGGAGGGAAGTGCGCTTCGCGCACCCACACCGGTGTCTGTGCCGAAGAGCTCCGCGAAGAGNTCACTGCAGCCATTGATCACCGCGGGCTGTCCTACAAAGTCCTCGGTGGAGTTAACAAATCCGAGGGTTTTTACCACCCGCGCCACATTATCCAGGCTGCCGAGCGCGCTACGGATTGTTGCGATCAGAGCTAATGCGGTTTGCTTCGCAGCCTCGTATCCTTGNTCAACTTCCAGGTTTTCCCCGAGGCGGCCAANGGTAAGCGTGCCGTCTTCTNTGAGTGGTCCATGTCCCGAGAGGTAGGCCATGTTTCCTACGATCACGATGGGCTTGTAAACGCCAACGGGCCTGGGTGCAGGAGGAAGGGTTAACCCGAGCTCTTGGAATTTGGCTTCTGCACTCATTACCGTGAGACCATACTCGTTATGAATATCTACGCGATTCAGAATTATGGGCCGGGCTCCTTGCAGAGAGCCCCTGCTACCGATCAGGTAATAGGCCTGTTTTTTCGATATGCCGTATTGAGAATGACTAAGGCCGGCCTGTCGTATCAGGCGTTTCGCCCTTGAGAAGTTTCACGGCCTGCCGGGCGAGACGCCTGCCGAAAAGCTCATAGCCCTTCGCGGTGTAGTGGAGATCGTTCCACGTCTTGCCATTCCGCTCCTTGTCATTCGTATCATCGGTATCGGCCCATGCGCCCCTGGGGTCATCATTGGCCACCTTGACCTGAGCGTTTCTCACGGCGTTCCACTGGTCGTGGGTGAGATGGTCGCAGAGCCGGCCGATGACGAAATTCATCTTGGGGGTTTCGAGGTCTCTGCGAAGGCTGGCAATCAAGGTTTTCATNCTTTCTTCATAGGCTGCGGCAAGCCCNGTCTTGGCGTCCCGCTCCCCCTGCATCCAGAGAAAGGTAATGCTATCGAACTTTCCCTCAGCGATCTTCGCCTTAGCCTGCTTAAGCACGATATCGTAGAATTCTGACGGGTCTTTGAACTGCTGGGTGAGCTGGTGCTTTCTTGCGATCTGGTCCCACGTCTTAACCCACTTCCTGATGGGTTGCCCTCCGCGGGCATACTTGGTGTGTTGGATATCTGCGTCAGGCAGCAATTTCTTCAATTCCGGCAGGACAGAAGTGTTCTCCTTCAGGCCCTGCATATTGCTCTGCCCGGAAAGAATAAAGAGATGGCGCTCCTCTGCCGCGGCCATGCAGGAGGCCAGCGCGGTGGCCGCGATGACGAAAGATTTTGGTAGTTTCATGGCTCCTTGCTAAAGGACGGCCTCCCAATTGTCAGGGGGAATCTTCCCGCTTTGAGGTCGCGCGCTTGCTCTGCCTCTGTTCCTTCCCTAGACCTTTGAAATCCTCTCTCGAAACCTTGCTAAAACTCTTCAACCGTTATGCGCATTTGCCTGCCTCTCACCGCCATCACCACGTTGCTTGCAACAGNGCTCTCTCTGACAGCAGCCACGGCNCCTGAACGTAAAATAGATCTTCTGGCGGATCCGTCATTCAAGAACTGGGTTTTTTATCTTAGTGAGAAAAACTCGGTCAGCACCANGAGGGAAGATGTTGCCGTGATTGACAAAGGGATCCTTCAGGTAACCGGAAAGGGATTCGGCTACTTTCGGACCAAAGAGGCCTACCGGGATTATCATCTTGTTCTCGAATATAAGTGGGGGGAAAAGACATGGTCCAAAAGGGTGGATCGGGCCCGGGATTGTGGGCTGCTCCTTCACAGCCACGGTCCAGATGGCTCGTTTGGCGGCGCCTGGATGTCGTGTATTCAGGCCCAGATGCTGGAGGGGTCTATGGGAGATATCAATATCCTGCAGGGTAAGACGAAGGATGGGGAACTGATCCCTACCCGACTGACATGCGAGGTTGAGGAGATCCCGCGTGGCTATCGATGGAAAAAGGGCGGCGAGCAATTAACCTTTCCTTTTGAGGGAAAGTCCGCCGCGAGTGTCCGGTGGAAGCATCGTGACCCTGAGTGGAAAGATGTGAAAGGATTCCGGGGAAGCAGGGATGTCGACAAGGTCGCGGGTGAATGGAATCGGATGGAAGTGATCTGCGATGGAGCCTCCTACCGAATTCTCCTGAATGGTGTTTTAGTCAACGAGGGACGTAAGGCCCAGCCCTCAGCTGGATTTATTGGTATCCAGAACGAGTGGGCAGAGTGCTTTATCCGCCGACTTGAGCTCTGGCCTGTTAAAGGTGCCGGTAAAAAGACCGGAAGCCACCTGAGGCCCTCGCGCGGGCTCGGATCTGCTNCAGCCGAGAGAGGTATTGCTTCCCAGAATTGGAGTTCTGCAGGCATTGGAACCTGGCTCTATTCAAGCCCCGGNTTGTAGCTCTATCTGGTTGTTTTCCCTGCATTTTGGAAAATGGGTGTTCGAGCAAAGGTCGAAATCATCAACTGTCATGCAGAGGGTGAAGTCGGTGATGTTATTGTGGGGGGAGTAGATCCTCCGCCGGGGAATACCCTTTGGCAACAGCGAGACTATCTGGAACGAGATCAGTCTCTCCGGGATTACGTCCTTAACGAACCACGAGGCGGTGTGTTCCGGCATGTTAACCTCCTCGTGCCACCAGTAGACCCGTCGGCCGATGCGGCTTTCCTGATCATGGAGCCAGCCGATACTCCTCCGATGTCTGGCTCCAACTCTATCTGTGTTGCTACTGTTCTTCTCGAGCGGGGAATTATTCCCATGCACGAGCCGGAGACACAGCTCGTTCTCGAGGCTCCGGGAGGGCTNGTNAGGGTCCACGCCCGTTGTCGCGATGGTCGGGCTGAGCGGATCACNATTACCAATGTNCCNTCCTTTGCAGCNCATCTGCAGGCTCCCCTTGAGGTCCCGGGTCTGGGGACTCTGGAGGTGGACACGGCCTATGGAGGAGACAGCTTCGTGATCGTTGATTCAAAAGCTCTCGGCTTTGAGCTCGTTCCTGACGAGGCAAGAGAGCTTACGGAATGTGGAATGAGAATCGTTACCGCTGCCAACGAGCAGCTGGGGTTCCATCATCCTGAGAACCCGAGTTGGCATCACCTGTCTTTCTGCCAGTTTGCCGGACCGCTCCGTCGAGAGGGAGATGTTCTTACAGGCGCCAACGCCGTTGCCATTCGTCCTGGCAAAATTGACCGATGTCCAACTGGCACCGGCTGCTCAGCCCGGATGGCAGTCCTCCACCGGAGGGGTCTTATGAGCCTTCAGGATACCTACTGTGCTCGCTCCCTGATCGGATCAGAGTTCCTATGCACCATCGATGCGGTCACAGTCTTGGGAAATGGGCCTGCGATTCTGCCAAAAATCTCGGGGCGGGCATGGATTACGGGAACAACGACGCACACCCTCCAGCCGGACGATCCGTGGCCTGAAGGCTACAGGCTCTCGGACACATGGCCGGGGGCCTGCAGGGAGATTTAGTCGCGCTCCCTTTACTCTGTTCCTCCGGGACGAATCCGGGGCCGTTGTGGGGGCTGCCCAGGTCGGCGGTTTCCTCTAGGTGGCCCCCCGCGCCGTCCGGATGGAGGCCCACGGCGCTCGTCCGCCTCTGGTCCCGCTCCACGGCCTCCACGGTCCCCGCGGCCTCCGCGGTGGTCAATCTCGCCATCGCCATCACGGTCCTCACCGTAGGGCACTCCATTTTCGAAATAGACTCTTGCGCGTCGTCCTGCC
This sequence comes from Roseibacillus sp., assembly GCA_002729275.1. Classification (GTDB taxonomy): domain Bacteria; phylum Verrucomicrobiota; class Verrucomicrobiia; order Verrucomicrobiales; family Akkermansiaceae; genus Roseibacillus_B. The sequence continues at coordinate 9,306 of PBTP01000101.1, forward strand.
GCAACGTGTTCACTGTAAACCTTGCGCTTTTCCGTTTTAGCAAAGGAAGTATTCGCCTCGAGGAGAGCTTTCTTGAGCTCCTCTGCGGTGACGTCGACAGGCAGCTGATCCACGACGTTCCCTGTCTGTCCGAAGGCATCCGCTCGGATGACAAAAATACCAGTTTTCCCCCGCTCTCCTTTGACGGTGTCCCGCCAGTCAGAGTCGGGCTTTTCTTCCGCAAAGTCCGCGTGGAACTTCCCTATGATTTCCTTGTCGCTCATCAAGCCCCGCAGGTCCGTTCGAAGCCTCTTACGGTCATCTTCAGCCGCTACCACAAAGATCAGCAGTCGTTGGTCTCCAGAGGCAACATTGAGGCCTTGTCGGAAACTGTGGAAATCTTGNAGGACCGCGCCCTCCTTTGACCCTCGGGGTCGGAATTTCTTTGCGACCTGCTCCATCGCCTCGACGACACCGTTTTCGCCGCGGCCTCTTCCCGGCCCCCTGGCTCCCCGTCCCTGGCGCAGGCCCTGGGAGGGACTGCGACCCGTTCCCGATAGCCTGGTCTCTCCATCTGGTGCCAGAAGGCAGAAAGCGGTATTTTCAAAGCGGCCATCTAGAAAGGACCGCACCATCTTCTGGTGCTCTTNACTTTCNTAGGATTCCAAGCGGACGCATACGAACGAGCGGGAGGCCTCTATAAAATCTTTCTGCGAGAACAAACTGTTCTGCGTGTTGGTGTAACCTGGTCAGAANACCCCNGAGATTCCGCTGCANGTTGCCGCCGCAGCCATAAAAAAGATGGGGCGGTTCGANCGCTCTGCTTCTGCACGGGCTGTTTCCCAAGTGGTATACCAAGCGACCCCGGCCTCTCCGATGGGTTGTGGGCTCGCCCCGAGGTCATCGGGACGAGGGCCCTGAGCGATAGCGATTCCCCCCAACCAGAGAGAGATCCAAAATACGCGCACTGTCTTCATAGGGGAATAAACGGCCGAGGCCCCTTTTAGTTGCGCAGGATTCCCACCTAATACCAACTCCTTGTGTGTAATCCTTTGCCTGCTTCAGCAGTTTCCCCTTGAAATCAAGTCTCTGCGGAGCCTGACTGCGGGAATCATGCCCTCACAATTCCAATCTACCAGTTCTTCGCGACGTCGTTTCCTGCAGGGGGCCACTGCTGCCGGCACCTTTGGTTTCCCCGCCATCGTGAGTGCCAAGTCTCCAAATGCGAAATTGGACGTCGCGGTGATTGGCTGCGGAGGGCGTGGCGGACACAACATGCGCACGGTCGGTAATACCGAGAACATTGTGGCGTTGGTTGATGTGAATGATCGTAACTTGCGGGGAGCTGCTTCTCGTTTTAAACAGGCAAAGACCTTTCACGACTTTCGTGAATTCTACGAGAAACCCGGCAACTACGATGCTGTAATCGTCAGCACAACTGAGCATACTCACGCCTTTGCCACTCTTCCGGCCCTTCGAGCTGGCAAGCACGTCTATTGTGAGAAGCCTCTCACGCGCGATGTTTATGAAGCACGCCTCGTAACCGAGACGGCACGGAAAGCCGGGGTAGCGACCCAGCAGGGGACCCAAATCCANGCCGGAGGAAACTATCGGAGAGTTGTCGAGCTNATTCAGGGAGGTGCTATCGGCAACGTCAGTGAGGTTCATGTCTGGGTTGGTCGGGCGTGGGGCCGGCAGAGCACCGANGAGGCCAAGAAGAACCGGGATATTGTTAACGTTCAGGAGAGGCCTGAGGAAGCTCAGCCCATTCCGAAAGGACTCAACTGGGACCTCTGGGTCGGTCCGGCACCGATGAGGCCCTATCACTCTGTATATTTCCCGGGACCAAAGTGGTACCGCTGGTGGGATTTTGGGAACGGGACGATGTCTGACCTGGGAAGCCATTGGAATGACCTTCCTTTCTGGGCGCTGAACCTGGACGCCCCCACAAGTATCGATGCAGGGGGCCCCACGCCTCACCCCGAGATTGCACCTGCTTCGATGTGGGCTCGCTACGAATACGCGGCCAGGGGTAACCGCGCACCCCTTAATCTAACCTGGTATCAGGGAGTGGAGAAACCGGAGATATGGAAGCAGGGAGGGATCCCGAAATGGGGAAGCGGGGTTCTCTTTGTTGGTGATGAAGGGATGCTTCTTTCCGACTATGGTAAGCACGTCCTTCTGCCNGAAGGTCGATTCAAGGATTTCAAGCGGCCCGAGAAGACGATTCCAGAATCGATCGGCCACCATCAGGAATGGGTTAGAGCATGCAAGACCGGGGAGCCAACCACCTGTCATTTTGACTACGCGGGCCCACTGACTGAGGCCAACCATCTCGGCAACGTTGCTTATCGTGCGGGCCGTAGGCTTGAGTGGGATGCCAAGAATATGAAATTCCCCAATGCTCCGGAGGCGGAACAATTCCTCAAGCGAGAATACAGGAAGGGATGGACGCTCTGATTTGACGTTACCCGGCGCAGTATGCCCGAATATTTGTTGAATAGTTCAGCCGCGGTAGAGGTCTAAATCTCAGCAAGCAGAAGTCGAAAGATAGTATTTTGCTGCATCCATGATTGAAAATCCTTACCGAAACCCTAGAATTCTAGCATTATGAACTTATTGTCTCGACCCCGTCCGCAGTTTTTCGCGGCTGCTCTCATAGCCGTCTCCGCGCTTTCGAGCTGTGTTACCGAGAACCCCTACACTGGAGAACAGCAAGTCTCCAACACCGCCACAGGAGCAGGTCTTGGAGCTGCTGGAGGTGCGATTCTGGGTGCGATTATTGGCAATAANGTTGGAGATGGAGACGCAGGGCGCGGNGCACTCATCGGCGCTGCCCTCGGCGGAATTGCCGGAGGAAGTATTGGTAATTATATGGATCAGCAGGAATCCATGTTGAGGCAGGAATTACGATCCAGTGGAGTGAGCGTCACAAGGTCAGGTAACAATATCATTCTGAACATGCCTCATGATATTACGTTCAATACAGGGAGTGCCCAGATCAAAGGCAGTTTCTCGCGGACGTTGAGCTCGGTGGGGGTTGTGCTGCGGAAGTTTAATCAGACCACGGTTCTGGTGAACGGCCACACTGATTCTGATGGTAGTGCGTTCTACAACATGGGGCTCTCCCGTAACCGGGCAAGTGCAGTCTCTAATGCTCTTGCAAGCCAAGGGGTGCAGCCTGCGCGGCTTGTGACTCGTGGCTTTGGCGAATCCCAGCCAATCGCATCAAATGAGTCCGCGGCAGGGAAGGCTCGTAACCGCCGGGTCGAGATTCACATTGCGCCTCGAAGTTGAGTAGACCGAGGGCGATTGTGGTAGCAAGGGGAACAGCGTTAGCTGTTCCCTTTGTATTCTGATCTTTAACGCGCTCGATTCTGATCGGCTCCTGAAGCAGCCAGTCCAAGATCAAAAAGGGATATCATCCTCCGGATCAGCGGCAGGCATATCCGGAGGGTTTCCGACCCCGGGAGGAGCATCTTCGTCACCATACTCAGGATTCTGGTTCGCAGCGGGACCACCGCCAAGACTCTCGAGTTTCCAAGCATTCAGATTCACGTAGAAGCGCTCCTTNTATTCGTTGCCGCGAATGTCGAAGGTTACCTTGACCGGATCATCGATCTGCATTCCATCGGTGAGAGAGGTCTTCTCCTTGACGCATTCGAACTTGATCATCTGAGGGTAGTTACCATCTTCCACCTCCACCACGAATTCGCGCTTGGTAAAACCGCTGTTGAAAGTCTGCACATCGTTCACAACCTTCAACCTGCCCTCGATCTCAAATGATTTTCCCATCTTTTAACTGATTTTGTTCTCGGGCAGAGTCGCTCCTGGAGGCCCTGTTTTCAAGTTCAAGCTTCCGGCTGGAATAGCGGAAGCCTGGGGAGGCCAACAATGATGGTGCTCGCGGCTTGCCGGCAGGGACATTTCGTTCACCCTGTGGATACGATGAAATTCGGCTGTCTGTTCGTTATCCTCGGTATCTCTCTCTTAATTCTCGTTCCCTCCCTCACGCTGGGCGCTAAACCGCGTGGGCCTCTCTGGACCGATCCAGCGAAGGCGGAGAAGGAGGATCCTGATTTTGCGATTCAGGGAGAATATGGGAGCAAGGATTGGGGAGTCCAGGTGGCGGCCTTAGGCGAAGGGAAATTTCATCTTAGTAAGTTCAAGGGGGGTCTTCCCGGGGCAGGGTGGGATGAATCGGGGCCATCCGTGGAGCTGGTCGACAAGGAAGGGGTCGACCTGGCAACAAAGGGATGCCAAAAGATTCATCGCAAGAGCCCGACCCTCGGGAAGAGTCCGACCGAGGGAGCCGATATTCTCGTCGGCAAAAATGCGGATCCAAGTCTTCTCAAGGGCAAGGTAGAGAGTGGAATTTTGTTTCCGCCAGCTCAGACCGCCNGAGAGTATGGAGATTTCACCATGCATCTCGAGTTTCAACTTCCTTACAAGCCGAGGTCCCCACTGAGCAGTCAGGATCGTGGGAATAGCGGGGTCTATCTTCATAACCGCTATGAGGTCCAGGTTCTCGACAGCTTCGGGCTCGTCTACGACCCTGCTTACGTCAAAGTTAAAATCCGCTCGGACCCGAAGCAGTGGTGTGGTTGCTTCTATCGCTTCAAGACCGCTGATACCCCAATGTGTCTGCCGCCGTTGACCTGGCAGACTTATGACATTGATTTCACGGCAGCCCGATTCAATGCAAATGGGACCAAGACCGCAGATGCGGTCATCACCGTATTGCAGAATGGAGTTAAGATCCATGATGCAGTAAAGTTACCAAAGGGCACTGGTATCGGCGGAACCCGCCCAGAGGTTGCAGAAGGGCCGATTATCTTCCAGGGGCATGGTAACCCTGTTGCTTTCCGCAATGTCTGGATCGCAAGAAAGTAGCGATCTGTTGGCTCCGGGTGCAGCCTCGACCGCGAGCCTCTGAGCAGAAAAGATTCAGTCAGGAATTCTTAGCGTGGTCTTCGCCCCTGANGATGTCGTCATTCTTTCGGGTAGGAAACAGAAACCGGGCAATCAATGCCGCCAAGGCGCTGGGGCCCGGTTCCGGAACGAAAACAAACTGAGCGATGCGCTCAAGCATGGTAATTCTGAGGAAGGGAAGGTGCGCACTTTCCAGATTCGTCTGGAAGTGACTGGTAAACCCTACCGTGTCCTGTTAGAGTCAGCAAGTGAATTCAATTTCTGCCTCCAGAGGCTTTAGGATTGATCAGCAAGAGCGAGAACAGAATTAGAATCCTGCTACGCTCCAACCCTCGCGGTATTGACGTTTGAGAAGACCATTGGCNGAATTGTTATTTGTAATTGCCATCTTTTCAACATCCCACTTAAGCAAGGTATCAGGAGTCCGGATTGCGATAGTCCCTAACAGGATGGCTTCGGTCATTGGGCCGGTCTGCTCAAAGTAGGACTCATTTTTGGCTGTCCCGTGAATTGCATCACAGAAGTGGTGATAATGGTCTCGAGGCTCCAGCTTCGGGGCCTCGACGGTCTTGAACTTTTCCTGAGGTAGAAGGGTAGGCATTTGTCCATTCGGAAGGATGATGGCGCCCTTCGTGCCGATCACCATGGCGGATTCGGGTGGATAAGGCTTAGTGGGAACAAGAGCCTGAACTTCTTCAGGGGGATAGAATAGCCCGTCAAACCACTCGACTGTAATTTCCTCTTTTTCTGTCATGCTGGTTCCCGGAAAAACCCAGGTNATATGATCGCTCTGTGGCCAGGTGTCTCCCCTGCGGANCTGAGATTGTTTCCAAGATTCCTGGACTCGGGCACTTACGGTTCTTGGCGCAGTAAGGCCCAGGGCTTTCCATGTTGCATCAAAGACATGGCATCCGATATCGCCAGACCAGCCAGTTCCGAAGTCGATCCAAGAACGCCACTTGCCAGGATGGTAAATGTCACCCGCGTAAGAGCGGACTGGAGCCGTGCCGGTCCAAAGGTCCCAGTTCAGGTGCTCTGGAGCCTGTTGGGGGGCCTCCGGACGGGGACCCACAAACCGGTAATTCTGAATAGCGCCGGGACGATTGGAGCATAGAACGACTCTTTTCACTTTACCTATCACCCCGCTCTTTAACCAGTGCACAAAAGTTCGGTCTCCGTTTCCGGCTGCCGCCTGCGTTCCCAGCTGGGTCTTTACGCCGGCCTTTCGGGTTGCCTCTGTCAACAGGCGGACCTCGGCAACATCATGACAAAGCGGCTTCTGGCAATAAACATGTTTCCCGCTCTCCACGGCATTCATGGCGATAGGAAAATGCATGTGGTCTGGCACGGTCACGTTCACTGAGTCCACCCTCTTTCCCTCCTTGGCCAGCAACTCTCGCCAGTCCGAGTATATGCGAGCGTCCGGCACTTCTTTCGCTGCGCGTGCCAGACGCTTGCTGTCCACATCACAAATCGCGACCACTTCGGTCTTTCCATGAGACTTGAACTTATTGAAGTCGTTCCATCCCATTCCTCCAACACCAATGCAGGCGTGCTGGCTCTTGCTATTGAGGTTTGCGGCCCGGGTCGCGGCGGGTGCTGCTAATGCTGCTCCCGCAGCTGTCTTGATCAATGTACGCCGAGTCAGGTTCATGATCACCCGGGTGTAGGGAAAGAGTTCCCGCATGGCAAGTTGAGACCCCGTCGGCCAGTTCCGACCGGGGCCTCTGCAGCTGGGGGGCGACTACCTTGGGGTTTGACCTTGCTCTTGCCGGTCCTTTCCTTCCTTGTATTCGAAGCTCCATGAAAACAGATACTTCTCGCCGCCGATTCCTAGCTTCCACCGCATTGGCCGCCGCTGCGGCGGCCTCCCCTCAACCACTTGCGGCCCAGAGCACTGCGGCCGGAAAGGGGCCTTCCCTTGAGGGCCGAATCTTTAAGGCCGTGAAGGGAGGAAAGCAGGGTGACGAGACTCCTCTCCAATTCTTTGAACGGCTTAAGAATCTCGGCTTTGATGGTGTGGAGAGTGGCAATGCAGGACAGGCGACGGCCTATGCCGAGGCAACCGAAAAAACAGGGGTGATGTTTCATGGGCTTGTGTGCGGATGGCACTGGGGAGGAAATCGGTTGAGTAACCCCGACGCGGAAGCCCGGGCCAAGGGTCTTGCCCTGATGGAGAGGGATATTCGTAACGCTTACCGCCTCGGGGGCTCTTCGGTGTTACTTGTGCCTGGCAAGGTGGGGGGTCAAGATGAGACCCATGAGCAGGTCTGGGAGCGCTCAATTGCTGAGGTGAAAAAAATCCTGCCGCTCGCTAGTCGTCTTGGGGTAAGAGTCCTGATTGAGACCGTTTGGAACGGATTCTGCGAATCACCTGCCGTATTCCGGGACTATATCGATGCTTTCGATAGCCCTTGGGTCGGCGCGTATTTCGATATCGGGAACATGCAGAAATTTGCTCCAGCAGAAGAATGGATCCGCACCCTTGGAAACCGCACTGTGAAACTCGACATCAAGGACTGGGGAAAAAAGAATGGTTTCTGTCGGCTGGGAGAAGGAGACGTCGACTGGGACAAGGTTCGTAGTGCTCTCAAGGAAGTTGGTTTTTCTGGATGGGCCACCCGCGAAGGACGGGACAAGAGTATCGAAGATACCTCTGCTCTGATTGATCAGCTACTGATTGGAAGAAGCTAAGGCAGACGTCTGNCTGTCTGTTTGGCCTCCTTACTTTTTTACCTGTAGGAGGACCTCCTTCAGGGCCTTCGAGACGTTTCCCGCCAGCATTATTGACCCTTCTGCGGTAAAGTGGACGTTTCCCGGGCGGATTCCAAATTGAGACATACGGTTCGCCATAAGGGCATGAAGGTCATTGATGCCTACCTCATGCTTCCGCATGACAGCGAGGGCTGCCCGGTTATAGAGAANGTCATCTCCCTTCTTTCGCCCTGCTTCTCCCTCGGGCACCGGAGTAGTAGTGGCGAAGATCAGCCTTGCACCGGTTCGTTTCATTCGAACAACCAATTTCTCGAGATTCGCTGCGTATTCCTGCAGGGAATGAGTCACCGACCCATTTGCCTTGTCCCGGTTCCCCTGGGTCGTCGAGTTCGGATGGCGGTAGCATAAATCATGCAGCCCCCAATTGAAGTGAATCACGTCCCACTTAGAGGAACCGAGCCATGAGTCGATGTTCTTCAGCCCCTTACTTGTTGGGCCACCGTTAGTCGGGATTCGNTGCACGTTGGCTACTCCCTGTAAGGCTTGGCGGGTTGGCAGGGTATAGCCAATGGAGATCGAGTCGCCTATCAGCAGAACACGAGGAAGGCCCGGGATATTTTTTACCGGTGAGAGCGGGCGTTGCTTTCCCTGGGCGCTGCAAGGAGTAGCGAGATAAGAGAGCAGGAAAAAGGCGAGCAAGAGGGGCATGAAGAACAAGGTGAGGATTTTTGGNCCNGAGTCAGAGAAGCAGTATCCAACGCGTTTCATTTGATGAAAGAAGTTTTCGATCAAGGTGGTATCTCATCATCCTATGAAGAGGACTTACATCGCACTTTTATTTTTCCCTTTGATCACCAGCGTGATCTTGGCCNAGGAGACAGAGCAGCCAGCCAAGAAGCCTGTTGCTACGAAGGAGAAGGTGGCCAAGGAAAGAGCTGCAAAGAAACCCTCCAAGGAGAAAGCTGCTAAGGGGAAAGACGCTAAGGGGAAAGCTGCTAAGGGGAAAGACGCTAAGGGGAAAGCTGCTAAGGGGAAAGCTGCCAAGGGGAAAGCTGCTAAGGAGAAAGCCGCTAAGGAGAAAGCCGCTAAGGAGAAAGCCGCTAAGGAGAAGGCGGCCAGGGAGAGAGCCGTGAAGAAATCCTCTGAGGGAAGAGCCGCTAGAGAAAAAGCTGCTAAGGAGAAGGCGAATAAGGAGAAGGCGAATAAGGAGAANGCNNNTAAGGAGANGGCNNNTAAGGAGANNGCCGCTAAGGAGANGGCCGCTAAGAAAAAACGCTGAAGTCCTCCAACGAAGCTCTTAGTCGGAGGGGAACACGCCGAAAGGCATGATTATGCTGGAGATGGGCCCAAGGTTGCAGGTGTGGAACTAACTGGGACTTGAATTTAGCCAAGGTGTGGGCAACCGTGCTCCACCGCGTGAAATCTGGTTCGCTCATCACCTTATTTCTGCTGTCGGCTGTCGCAAACGCAGTCGAATACGAGGATGACGTTCTTCCGATCCTGGAAGACCACTGTGTAAAGTGTCACGGGCCCGACAAGCAGAAGGCTGGGCTGCGGGTAGACCAGCGGTTGTCTCTTCTCCGGGGTGGGGACGCGGGATTTCCGTCATTGGTTCCCGGGGACCCAGTAAAGAGCCACCTCATTGAGCGTATCAGAAGCAGGGACGCGAGTGAGCAGATGCCGCCCAAGGGTGAGCGCCTGAGTGAGGAGGAAGTTGAGCTGCTTGAACAGTGGATCCGGGATGGTGCTGAGTGGCCCGGCCAGATGCAAGATCTCGGAGCAATCCAGTCGAACCATTGGTCCTTCGCTGCGGTGGTGCGTCCCGAGATCCCCGCCGCCGCTGGTAACCCCGTCGATTCCTTCATCAACGCGAAGCTTGCTGCGAAGGGGCTCACAGCGAACGGTCCGGCCGACGCACGGTCGTTGATTCGGCGAGTTTCGACCATTCTTACCGGGCTCCTCCCTGAACCCGGGAGAGTTGCGCGATTTGTCGAGAACTACGCGAAAGATCAAGATGCGGCCTATGAAGAGCTAGTGGACCAGCTTCTTTCTTCCTCCCACTTTGGGGAGCGTTGGGCTCAGCACTGGCTCGATGTCATCCGCTGGGCAGAGTCCAACGGGTCAGAATCCAACCTCTACCGTAAGAACGCCTGGCAGTATCGGGACTATGTAGTGAGGGCATTCAACGAAGACCGCCCCTACGATAAGTTTGTGAGGGAGCAGATTGCGGGCGACTCCCTGGGCACCGGGGAAGCGACTGGATTTCTGGTGGCAGGGCCCCATGTGCCGGCCGCCACGGTGGGGCGAGAGCCCTCGGCAATCAGGCAGGCACGGGCGGATCGGATGGATGAAATATTGCAGACGGTTGGGGCATCAATCATGGGAATGACCATCGGATGTGCCCGTTGTCACAACCATAAGTTCGACCCGATTACGATCTCGGACTACTATGCGATGACCGCGGTATTTCAGGATGTCGAATTCGGGAGTCGCTTTCCTGAATTTGACGTTGAGCATCCGCGCCGGAAGCGGGGAGAGAAGCTGTGGTCCCAGATCGCAGAGCAGAGGAAAATTCTCCGGCGAACCGGGGGCTGGGAAGAAGACTGGGGTGCATACCGGGAGTGGCACTTCGGGGCCGTGGAGGCCGGTGCGATCCGCCTTCGCTTTAAGACTCCGAACGTTACCATTGATGAGCTGCAGTTGTTCGGGCCGGCAGAGCGTTCAGTCAATCTGGCCCACGTCGGCAAGAAAGCCAAAGTCATGGGTTTTCCTGCTGAGGGCAATGATGGGCGAAATCCCGTGCAGCGTGTGAACGACGGGGAGTTCGGGACCATGGCATGGCGTGGCAGGGTGGAGAAAAATGCGCAGGAAAAGCCTTGGATCCAAGTGGATTTCCCGGAACGGGTGAAAATCGACCGCCTTCGCCTCAGCAGTAACAGGGAGTATTTTTTTGATACCGATTACCTCACCCAGAAGCCTAACCTGCCACGGTATGATTTCGACTTGGAGGTCCGTCAACCAGACGGGAAGTGGACGTCGCGGGTGGGAACCTGGTACATTACCCGAAAGCTCAATGAGCTCCATCCAGAGAGGAAAGAATCCCTCGCCGAAATTCAAAAATTGATTTCCCGGCTGGCAGAGGAGGGTCCGCAGCCCGGGTTCGTAGGGCGCCTCATTCCCATGCAGGTCACGCGGGTGCTGCATCGAGGAAGCCCGGAAAGCCCAAGGGACGAGGTTGCCCCAGCAGGGCTGGATATTCTCAAGGGCAATCTTGATCTGGATTCCGAAGCCCCTGGCTCAAAGCGGAGAGCTGAATTCTCTAGCTGGCTGACTGACCGGAGCCATCCATTAACTGCCCGCGTGATGGTTAACCGGATGTGGCACCATATTTTTGGCAGTGGAATCGTGTCGACCCCCAGCGACTTTGGCAGTGCAGGTGCGCCTCCAAGCCATCCTGAGTTGCTTGATTGGCTCGCAGCAGAATTCGTATCGCCGACCACTTACCAGACGCAGGCTTGGTCCATGAAGGGGATGATCCGGATGTTAGTCATGTCGGAGTCTTTCCGCCGTTCCAGCCAGCCCTCTCCCGAGGCTCTCAATGCTGACGGAGGAAGTCGTTTTCTGTGGAGGTTTCCCCCGAGGCGCGTGGCTGCTGAGGTTTTGCGTGACAGCATCCTCCAAGCCTCAGGCAAGCTGGATCGCAGAGTGGGAGGGCGGAGCTATCGGATACACAATGTGAAAAAGACCTACGCGCAGTGGGAAGTAGTCGATAACCACGGCCCCCGAACATGGCGCCGGATGCTTTATCAGGAGCGGATGAGACGAGTAGATGACCAGATTTTCACGGCCTTTGATTTTCCTGATTGTGGGCAGGTGCGAGCTAAGCGGCCGATTTCCACAACTCCGCTGCAGGCCTTGAACCTGATGAACAGCCCTTTTGTGGTAGAGCAGTCGAAGTTCATTGCGCAGCGGGCGATGAGAGAAGGCGGGGATGCTAGAGAAGATCAGATTCGATGGTTATTTGATTGTCTCCTCAGCCGTGCACCACAGGCCGGCGAAATGGCAGCCTGCGAGGGCGTGACGCTCCAACTCGTAGCCCGGAGTTTGATGAACTCGAATGAATTTGGGTTTCTTCCGTAAAATGGCACTATGGTGAATACGCCTCCCAGACCCGTGGAACCTTTTGTGAAATGATGAACGATCCAGAGAATCTCAGTTCCCGGGGGCATCATTTATTGAACCGCAGGAATTTCATGCGGAACACAGGGTTCTCTCTCGGGGGCCTGGGGCTTGCTCACTTGCTGGCGGCTGAAGATCCGGATCGCGCTGCGTCCAGTAGTAAGTCGCCTATCCGACCCCCGATCGACCCGGATCAGCCCTACGCCCCGAGGGGAGGACACTTTGAGGGTGCGGCACAGCAGGTGCTGGTGATCTACTGCCCCGGTGCCGTCAGTCATGTCGATACCTTCGATTACAAGCCGGCTCTCAAAAAATTTCACGGGCAGAAGCCGCCCGGGCTGCCCTCTGTGACTTTCGAGGGGCCCACTGGCAATATCGCCAAGCCCTTCTGGGAGTTCAAGCCTCGTGGGCAGACGGGCAAGATGACGTCCGATCTCCTCCCCGAGATGGGATCTCTCGCGGACGACTTCTGCTTTCTCCATTCCTTGCACACCCAGACAAGTGCCCATCCGCAGGGGGAAAACTTTTTCAATACGGGTTTCACCATGGAAGGGTTTCCCTCCTTCGGGGCATGGGCGACTTATGCTCTGGGATCCGACTGCAGTGAGCTTCCGGCGTTCGTCGCGATCAATGATCCCAGAGGCCTAGCCCGCTCGGGGAAGAACAATTTCGGCTGCGGTTTTCTTCCCGCCGCCTTTCAGGGCACTGATTTCAATGCCCGTAATCCTCCTTCGAACTTGAACCGACCGGCCTCGCTGTCCGCCGCGGATGACAGGAAGACAGTCAACCTTCTCCGGCATTTGAATCGGAAGCATCTTGAGAAGTATCCGGGCGATGCGGACCTGGCAGCGCGAATCGCCAGTTATGAGCTTGCAGGTAAAATGCAGACTTCCGTTCCTGAGATGATGGACCTCTCCGGTGAGCCGGATTTCATTCAGACTGAGTATGGAACGGAGGCCGGGAGCGATCTGAAACGAGCCTATGCTCGGAATTGTATTCTGGCACGAAGGCTGGTCGAGAAGGGGGTGAGGGTCGTCCAGCTGTTTAACGGGAGCGATCCATCAGGCGGCAACGGAATTACCAACTGGGACTCTCACTCCGATATTCTCAAGACTCACGCCATGCAGGCCGAGATAATGGATCAGCCGACTGCGGCCCTGATCCGGGATCTCAAGCGTCGGGGACTACTTGATCGAACCCTCGTGGTTTGGTGCACCGAGTTTGGGAGAATGCCCTTCCTCCAAAGTAATGGAACTGGCCGGGATCATAACCCTGACACCTTTACCTGCATGCTGGCCGGCGCTGGGGTGAAGAAGGGGCTCTCTTACGGGGAGAGTGATGAGTTCGGCCACAAGGCTGCGGTGGATCCGGTCGAGGTGTATGATTTCAATGCCACCATTCTGCACCTCCTCGGCCTCGACCATGAGCGCCTGAGTTATTACCACAACGGCTTGGAGCGCCGCCTGACCAACGTGCATGGGCATGTGATCAAGGATGTTCTGGCTTGAGGGGCCGGCCGTGCTGAGGAGGGGAGCCCTCCCCGTCTGGACTTGATGTCTTTCCTGGCTTGGTCGAGAATTGGCGACCGGAGCACCGGTAAATGTTGATGACAGGTTACGTGTATCTTGCGGTAGCGATCGTTGCGGAAGTGGTTGGTACATCCGCTCTCAAGGCAACAGAGGGCTTTTCGAAGCTGGGGCCCTCCCTTGTTGTGGTAGGGGCCTATGCGCTGGCCTTCTATATGCTTTCCCTGACGCTCAGGACGATCCCGGTTGGTGTGGCCTACGCGCTCTGGTGCGGAATAGGCATGGCCCTGATCAGTCTCATCGGATGGATAGTCCTTAAGCAGAAGCTGGATGGGGGCGCGATTGCAGGTATCGGCCTGATTGTCACCGGGGTGATTGTCCTGAGCGTGTTTTCAAAGGCGGCGGTGCACTAGTAGAGCAAGCTTGGCCCCGCCAGTCCTGCCAGTGATGTGGTAGGGTCCAGGAAATCCTATCCGACTAGTTCGCGCATTGGTTTGATCCCGGGATCAACCAGGAAGTGGGGCCTGCCACTGGAATCCTCTACCGTTGCACTCGAGAGGTCGATACCAAGGTTGTGATAGAGGGTAGCAAAGACCTCCTGGAATTTGACCGGGCGTTCGATGGGCTCATTGCCATGTTTGTCTGTTGCACCAATAACCTGCCCTAGGTTCATGCCTCCGCCGGCTACGAAGGCAAAGTTGGCTTTGGGCCAATGATCGCGGCTGTTCATCTTGTTGATCTTTGGGGTGCGTCCGAATTCACCCCACATCACGATGGAGACATCGTCCTGCAGGCCACGTTCATGGAGATCGGTGATGAGGGCGCTGAGGCCCTGGTCGAGGAGCGGAAATTCTTCTCGGGAGCGTGGGAAATTCAGGCCGTCTCCGCCGTGCCAGTCCCAGCGGCTGTAGTTAAGGGATACTACCCTAGCCCCGGCCTCCACCAGGCGACGGGCCACGAGGAAGTTCCGGATCATCTTGGGAGCGCCATCTCGCTGATACTTAGGGTCGTTGATTCCGTAACGCTCGACTACGCTGGGATGCTCCTGGGAGACATCGAGGGCCGCAGCCAGGTTCCCATCAGCAAGAATCTCAAGGGCCTGGCGGTTGTAGGTATCGAGACCCTCCATCTGGCCAGTAGTGTCAATGTTGGCCTTTAGTCTGTCCATGGAGGCCCGGAGAGCTTCGCGGTCCATGAGGCGATCCAGCGACATTCCCTGAAGGGTCATACTTTTGGCCCGGGCGTTGGGGTCCTTGTCAACAAGCCCCATCGGGGCGTGGGAGTTACCGATGAATCCCCCGGTCCCAGCCTCACCCCAAGTCCGGTTTCCGGTGGGATACATGAGCGAGACGTTGGCAGGTATGCCAGGCTTCGACCCCTGCAGGGTTGAGACCCATGACCCCCATGCTGGCCAGCCTCCTGGAGGGGCGTTGTCACGCTTCTTGTGGCCGGTCATGCACTGGTAGCAATCATGAGCTCCATCTGAGTCAGCGAGGGAGCGGATGATGGCATACTTGTCTGCCATTTTCGCAAGCTTGGGAAAGAGTTCGCAGATTTGTATGCCCGGGACGTTGGTCGATATCGGCTGGAAATCCCCCCGGATTTCGGAGGGGGCATCCGGCTTGAGGTCGAACATGTCGAGATGCGATGGTCCGCCGGGAAGGTAGATATTAATGACAGCCTTGTGAGAAGATCCGGTTCGGGCTTTCGCCTCCATGCCGAGGAGTTGGCTCAGGGAGAGCCCGCCTGCGGCCATTCCTCCAACCTTTAGAAAGTCCCGCCGGGAATATCCGTCACAGTGGGAAGACTTGCGGTCGTTTTTGCCAAAGAGTTCAAGCATGACAGTAAAGCTCTGAGCCTTTTGTTTATACAAGTATTTGGGTGATGAGCCAAGCGAGATTGCCAGACATCATGAGGTGGCCTACACCTATGGGTTTGTAGAGAGACTCTACATGAGATGAGACCGGGCGGGATAGAGCCCTTTAATCAG
>PBTP01000102.1 GCA_002729275.1 Roseibacillus sp.
GAAGGGGGTTCCGGCCTTGCGATTGGCCCCAAGGTAAAGACGCTCCGGGATTTTGTATTTAAGTGCACTTAGGAGTCCAATACGAGAGGTGTCCTCCGGGACCTCGGGGTGAATAGACCTCCGCAGGAACCAGCCGAAGCGCTCAGAGTAGGCGGCCTTAAAGGAGTCTATTCCAGGGGATTTCACCGGATCTCCACCGAAAACACTCTGCGTTGCTGCCCATAGATAATGGCCATTGCGGTAATGTTGGGCGAGCCGATACCAGAAATGGCCGTCCCGTCCGGGGCTTTCAACCCGGTAGTTGCCCAGGTTCCATGGATCACGATAAAGAGCAGCGCGGTCTGAAAACACTGGACTGCCACAGTTGGGTCCCCCCCGGAGACCCCCTCCATGGATGAAGCCCAACACGCGTTTTCCTACTGCGTGAATCAACTCGGCTTCTGTTTCGATCCAGCCCATGGACTCGGCGATATCGATCATCCCATGAAGGAAGATTGGTCCGTAGGGGAAATAGTTCCATTCCGTCCAATCGCCAAAATCAGCGAGATGCTTCCAGATTCGTCCGATCCATGCACGTGCCTCCTGCGCCTGCGGGGCTTCGGGGAAGAGTTTTAAGGCCATCGCAATGCCCCCGGCATTTCCAAAGGAGTGATTGTCTGCCGACTGCGAGCCCTTGCTAAAGTCGAGGAAGCGGCGGCTCATACTCTGGCAAACAATCTCCTTGAAGCGCGCCTGTTCCTCTGTGGTGAGCATCTTCTGCCTGACGAGTTCCTCGTAGATCCGCATCCGTGCTCCTCCTCCCCAGCCGCCATGGTATCCTCCACCATGATAATCTCTTTTCAGAACTGCTCCGTCGGGAAGTTTCCGCTCCACCTTGCTCCCCGGAGCGGTGGTGACAAAGAAGATGAACATGAGCTCTTCCTCTCCTTGTTTCTCAAGTTTGGCATGCCAGTCGAGAATCAGGGCGCGGAACACAGCTTGGAGAATTAATAGTTCATTCCGATCGCGGCGCCCTCCGTCGATGTAGCGTGCACGAAGGCGGTCCCAGACCCACCATCCACGGGAAAAGGAGTAACTGTTTCTAAGAGACAGTTCCCGGCGAAGTGCCTCTGCCATCGCGGTGATGTCACGAACCTCCTGATAGGTGGTCCTGGGATGATTTGACGCTAATTTTACCTCGGCCTCGCTAAGTTGGGCGCCGCCGGCGAAGAATGGACTGTATAAAATGAGGAAGAGGATGGCCCCAGCGAATTTCATAACAATTCGCGAGACTGTGAGATGCAGTGAGATCGGGGAATAAAAAACTTGAGGAGAGGGGAGGTGCTTGCAGGGTTAAAGGAGAGTTTGTTTACGACGGATTCGTAATCAGGACTGCTTCGCTTGAGAAAGGCGTCGGGCAATGGTAGGAGAGAAGGGAGATGGGCTATGCTGATAGAGAGTATTTCAGGGAGGGTGGCGGACGTCCTCCTAGCCGTCTTGCCGGGGCTCCGGTCGTAAAGTGGCTTCTGATCGTCAATCTAGGTGTTTTTCTCTTAGGGCTCTTTGTTGAAGGCCCGGACAAAATATTGGAACAGATGTTCAGAGAGCGAGCAGATGTGGATAGAGACCAAAAAATTTCTCTTGCCGAGATGAAATTCTGGGGAGCGGCCCAACCCAAGGCGGTCCAAGGGTGGAAAATTGAGGATAGATTTAAAAGGTGGGATAAGGATGCCGATGGATTCCTGACTCCTGGCGAGGTGATTCATCCAGGGGTATTTACGGTGACGGAAGGTCTTTATGGCTTCCAAGTGTGGAGGTTGGTGACCTTCCAGTTCCTCCACGCAGATTTCGGGCACCTTTTCTTCAACTCGATTGCGATCTACTTTTTCGGGGCCTTCGTGGAGCAGCAGCTCCGTAGTCGTGCGTTCCTCTTCTTTTACCTACTCTGCGGGGTGGCGGGTGCGTTAGGGGCTAGTTTGCTCGGCCTGTTTCAGGGAAACTTCCAATGGCAATTAGTCGGAGCATCTGCGGGCGTGTTCGGCATCCTTGCGGTGGCTGCGCTCATCGCTCCCAAGATGCAGGTCCGCCTCCTTATTCCTCCGGTGACGCTCACCATGAGGCAATTGGCGATCATCCTCCTTGGGATCGGGGTGCTGACGATCTTGCTGGGAGGAAGAAATGCGGGTGGTGAAGCGGGCCACCTTGGCGGAGCATTGGCAGGATTCCTCTTCTGGAAAGTTCCCATCTTACGGGAGTTGCTAGTGAAACTCGGGAGCCCCGGTGGACGAGGCTCGGTAACGCGGCGGGGATTTCAGATCCGAATCAAAAAAAGTGACAAGCGGTATGAGAAGAAGCTGCGCCCAAGGATGAAGGACAGTGGGAGAACCGCTGCAGAGGTGGACCGCATTCTTGACAAGATCAACGAGCACGGCCTGCAGTCACTGACTGAGGAGGAAAGGGCGCTCCTTAGTGATTCTGGCAAGAAATAGATTACCTGCGGAGGCTCTGGGAGAGAGACTGAGCGGCTAGGACAGGGAATTTTAGGACTACCTTTTCGTCCGGGTTTCGCCTTCACTTCCTTTGTGACCGATGAGGAGATGATCAACTGCATGGTTCCTGAGCGCCAAATGGAGAGGCTGCGGGCCATCATGCATAGGCTGCGGTCTCCGGGGGGTTGCCCCTGGGATGCGGAGCAGTCTCATGCCAGTCTCATTTCAAATTTAATCGAGGAAACNTATGAAACTGTCGATGCGATCCGGCGNGAAGACTGGGTGCATCTGGAGGAAGAACTGGGAGACCTGCTTCTACAAGTGGTGTTTCATGGTGAGCTCGCTGAGGAACAAGGGAGATACAATCTAGATGATATCGCGAANGGGATTTGCGACAAGCTGGTGCGGCGTCATCCGCATGTCTATTCCGATGGCGAAGCCGAGGATACCGGAGCGGTTCTGAACCGGTGGGAAGAGATCAAGCGCGAGGAAAAAGGGGATGAGGCGAAGCCTTATCTTCATGGGGTGGGCAAGGGTCTCCCTGCTGTCCTGCGGGCGGGAAAGCTCCAGAAAAAGGCCGGCAAGGTGGGTTTCGACTGGCCAGACCTTGTGGGGGTTGTGGCTAAAATCGATGAAGAGCTAAAGGAGGTAAAGGATGAGTTGCCCACTAATGGAGAGGTGGCAACGCCTGCTCTCGAGGCCGAAGTGGGAGATTTACTTTTCTCCGTTGTGAACCTGGCCCGCAAACTGGGGGTCGATCCCGAAGCTGCCCTAGAAGGGACGAATGTAAAATTCGAGGATCGGTTCGCGGTGATGGAGAGGGAACTGCTTGCAAGAGGCAACTCGCTTAAGGATGCCAGCCTGGAGGAGATGGAGAGCGGCTGGGTGCGTGCGAAATCGTTGGCGGCCGAGGGATAGGGTCAGGATCCAAGAGATTTTTCCCGGAAGGACTGTATGATCGAGAGCGCATCTTTTTGAAGCTCTGGGGGGAGGGGCCGGGGAAGAGTCGCCTGCATGACAATTACGGAATCCTTCGCATCGATGAGGACAAGATAGTAGGTAAATCTGACGACCTCGCCCTGAGCAGTTGTTTCGACCGGAACCACCCCGAAGATTGCGGATTTGCCGTCGAAGTTGTCTTGTTTTTGCGATTGGACCTTGGCGCCGAGTTTAAGCCCTGCCTTTTCAAAAGCGCCGACTCTTACCGTGAGGGTCCCCTCAAGGTCTGCTTTCCTACCTTTGAGAACTGGGAGTTGGTAGATGNAAAAGGAACCCGACCCTCCCGGGGCATCGTATTNTAGTAATGCAGAGGGATCCCCCTTTGCTGATGACTTCTTCCATTCAGCGGGCATTTCGACAGAGAAGCGGCCTTCCGAGAAGGAGAGCTTGCCAGCTTGCAGGGCAGCACCAGGCGTCAGCAGGAGCAGGAAGACCATTAGAGGAGGAAGCGCTTTGGGTATCACGGATAAGCGCGTATGCCTGAAGGAAAAGGAAGGCCAGACATATTTTGGTCCGTCAGGGAAAGTAGGAGGGCCCTATCAGAGAANAAAAAACCCCGCGTCCGAGCGCGGGGTTTTAACGAAAGGGCTTCAGGNTTGCGTGGGTTACTCCCCGAGGGCGTAGCGGACAAATCGTCGGATAGAGAGGGTATCACCAACTGATTTTCCTGTTGTTTCGAGTAGTGCNCCCACGGAAACGTCGGGGTCCTTGACGAACGATTGCTCGAGCAGACAGCGTTCGGCGTAAAACTTGCCGAGTTTTCCCTGGGCGGCTCCATCAATTCGTTCAGCGGGTACTCCGCGCGCCTCGAGCTCTTTTCGCGCAATTTCTTTCTCCGACTCAATCAGGTCGGCAGGAATATCGTCGCGGTTAATCCCTGCAGGGGAAAGCGCGGCGATGTGGAGGGTCAGGTCCTTAACGAGAGCCCGGAAATCGTCGTTTGAAACGGTTGCGTCGTTTTCGCAACCGACTTCCAGCATCACTCCGACTTTACCTCCCAAGTGGATATAGGAGGCGACCAGTCCTGACCCCTCCATGTCGTAGCGTGTCATCCTGCGGAACTGCAGGTTCTCTCCGAGTTCAATGACCTTGGACTTGACGAAGTCCTCGATGCTGCCTTCACCATGCGCAAGGGCGTGAGCGGCTTCCACATCGGTGGCCCCGGACTCTGCAACGGCAGTGACCAGCTCCGAGACGAATGCCTGGAAGTTATCGTTCTTGGCAACAAAGTCGGTCTCGCAATTAATTTCTGCAAGAATTCCATGCTTGGCGTTGGACTCAATTTGAGCGGCAACAATACCTTCCTTCGCGGAACGGTCAGCTTTCTTGGCGGCTTTGATGGCTCCGGCTTCGCGCAGCTTTTTGATGGCAGCCTCGATATCTCCTTCAGTTTCCTGAAGTGCTTTCTTGCACTCCATCATACCCGCATTGGTGCGGTCGCGAAGTTCTTTAACTTGAGAGGCGGTAATAGACATTAGAGAGGTGAGCTTNGTGTTGATCTGTTCAGATTAGCCCTTCCGGGCGGAGCTGAGTAGAGCGTCTGTCTAAGGGAAGAANCCTAGCCCTTACTGGCAACTACGATGGAATCGACAAGGTTCTGCAGGATGATTCTCACTGAGCGGATGGAGTCATCATTAGCGGGAATCGGGTAATCGATTACGCTGGGATCCCCATTTGAGTCGATGATCCCGACAATGGGAATCTTAAGCCGCCGAGCTTCAGCAACTGCGATTGATTCCTTGGCCGTGTCTACAATAACAACAGCCTGTGGCGGTTTATCCATTTCGCGAACGCCTTGGAGGTTTCGGAGTAGTTTGTTCCTCTCGCGGTTCAAAGCGGCAAGCTCCTTCTTCGACATGGCCTTATACTCTGGGGCCTTCTCGATGCCTTCGAGATATTTGAGTCGCTCAACAGATTGCCGGATGGTGGCCAGGTTTGTCAGAGTTCCACCAAGCCAGCGGTGGTTGACGTAGAATTGTCCAGCTGCTTGAGCTGCCTCACTGACTGCCTGCTGAGCCTGCTGTTTGCAGCCAACAAAGAGAATCTTCCGCTTCTTAGCTGCCAACCCGGAGATGAAGTCTGAGGCTTTATCCAGGCAGCGAACAGTTTCCTCGAGGTTAATAATATGAATGCCTCCCTTGTCCCTCATGAGGTAGGGGCGCATTCCGGGGTTCCACTTGCGGGTCTGGTGTCCGTAATGGACCCCCGCTTCCACCATTTCCTTTATTAGGTCGTTTATCATTTTGGCGTCTTCCGTTGATTCACAGAAGCTCTTTTGTCAGGAGGCCCGCCGCGTGTTTGTTCCCTTCGGCTCTCCATTGTTCTGCGGCGGCGCGAAGAAGGGGCGGGGGAAGTAGGCAATTGAGGCCTCCTTGGCAAGAAATTTCCCTTAAATTGTAGTCTTGGTGCGCGAAAAGGGGGTNGGGGGCCTCCGGAAAGNCCCTGCTGGTTTGAATCTCTCCGCTTAAGGTGTAATCTGGCCGAGTGACCAAAANGGTTAAGGGTGTCGAGGCCCATGGGATAGGTGAATCCCTGANGGGACAGGTGCCCATNTATCTCGGTGCGCTGCGGTTGGCCCTGCTGGGCGCAGGGAGCCTTGTGCTGATACTCTCCTCCGTCCTGTTTCTTCGGGAGAGGGCGGACCTCGACAGGGGAACTGTTGAGTCAACGGGTATATCGGGAACCGGATGGGTCGCTTGCTGGCTGGTGGCTCTGCTTCTTGTGGTAGTCTACGCGGGCCTTCTGGTCTTGCGTAAGGCGCGCTCAGAGGGAACGACATTTCCGGTCGCAGGCTTTAAAAAAATTCTCAGCACCTGTGGGCTTCCCATGGTCATAGGCGGTATAGTTGGGGCCCTCCTGGTAATCAAGGTGACGCCTGCCATTGGGGCNGCGCTATGGGCCGCTTCTTTCGGCTTAGCCGTCCTCGCAGCTCGTGGGCAGGCTCCAAGATCCATTGTAATTCTTGGATGGGTAATGCTTTCAGCAGGCCTGACAGCTCTCGCCTATTCTTGGAGTGATGGGGCACATCCCCTGCCGCTTTTTGGTGTTCCGGAACATCTGGAGAGCCCGATGCTGGAGGCAGACCTGATTATGGGGGCATGCTTTGGGCTTATTCCGATCCTCTTTGGTTTCTTTTCCATGAGAGCTTACGTCAGGCCTCGAAGAACTGAAGAAACGGATTAGATGAACGTTCTCCGAGAGGAAGCCTGCCAAAGCAACCTGAGGAGGCATTTCCGGAGACAGGTGGCCATTTTTGATCTTGTTCATGGGATGGTTGCCGAGCCTGCTTCTCATGGGATTAGCCGCTTTTNCCCGGCATTTTCCCTCNCCAAAATCCAAGAGGTTGGGCAAGTCTCTGTAAATTCCCTTTGATCCGTTGCTTTAATTGGTCGAGGCTCGGACACCACCCTTTCTTTAGCGATGTCTAGATTTCCCGCCTTTCTGTTACTACTAGTGTTTTATTCCCCTCTTTCCGCTGAGCCCGAGAAGTTGAGTGCGCTCGACGTTCAGCTTCTTCTGGAGAAGATCAAGACGCTGAGGGAAGGGTCCCAAAAGGCCATCGGGGCTCGTTATAGCACTGCGAATTCAGCGTTTCGCTCCGCAATCCAAAGTGATTCCGCGGCTTATGCGCTCTTTGTCAATTGTACCGAAAAAGTGCAGTTCGAGGAGAAGCAGAAGAGCGGAAGCGAGTTCCGGGATTGGAAGAGGCGCCATAAGGAGCGCTCGGATAGCCCATCTTTTCGCCGAGCCCTCCGCCATCAGTTAAACTGGCTCCTGCTCACCCTCCAAGCCGCTTCCGAGCCCACGAAGAGAGATGAAATGTGGTCAAAGGCACTTGATCATATCGATACGATCTTCAAGGACGCGGAGGATCTGGAGGGAGCACAAGCTGTGCTTCGCCAGAATGTCCTGGGGACAGTCTTTGCCGAGGCCTATTCCGTTGATAATATTGAGATTACCGATTGGCCGGGCTCTCCTCTGCAGTTGGAATCGGTTTACGAAGGCCTGGTCCTGCCTTCTCTGCGAAGCAAAAAGACCCTGAGTGAGCTTGGGCAGGCGTGGGATAGAAGAATCCTCCACGAGGGAACCATGATTGATATCTGGAACAAGCCTAAGAAGGGGCTGGGACGCCCGGAGCATTCTGCTCAAATGGAAAAGTTTCTTGAGGTTCGGCGCCCGCAGCTGCAGTGGAAAAAAGAAATGGATCTGTTTGGCGTGGGGGACCAGAAGCAGGCGGCCCTCCGGATGCTGAAACATATCGAAACCCATACGACTCACCGGGACATAGCGACTTGGATCGCGGAATTTCAGGCCGCGGTGAAGGGGCAGGTTTCCGCGCCACCAGTNTTGGAGTCTGGGACTCCAGAAGAAGCTGGGGATTCCGAGGGGTAATCGTGATCCTAGTTTTCCGGCCGCATTGCGGGTTATTACGACCGAAGGTTTTGTCAGGGGCGCCTCCTGTTTTGGGCTTCCGGTGGTTCTGTCGCTTCGACTTCGCAGTCACTGAGATAGGCAAAATGCTGTCCGTCGATGAGCTCAAAGGCGACTTTTCCCCTCGCGGTAATCCAGGTTTTGTCCGCAAGCGCTGGGAGAGAGGTGCTGAATTCGAGAGGAACGCCTAGCACCTGAGCGTCGGCTGCACAGCATGTCATCACAACTCTGTAGAGGCGTTTGCGGGTGTTGTCAGGGTTGAGAGTGGGTTCTTCCTCTATGAGTCGGCCCTCGAGCTGAGCGGGAAGGCCATCATAGATCTTCATGATTTTTTCATCTCCCGCTGACCAATAAAGCTCCGTGAGCTGAAGGAGAAAATTTCCTTCCGAGGTCTTAGGAGTTCGTTTCTCGAGAAGCTCACGGGTAAATTCCGTATTATAGGTNGAATAAAGCGATTTCAGAGTGCGTTGTTTGTAGAGGCCCTTCCAGCGGAGAGCCTCTTTGGANTATTCATGCTTCGTGAATCCCGTGCAAAGCATCACCGGAATGATCATCAGGCAGATTGCAGCTACCGGATTCTGTTCGTGATGATCGTGCCCGTGNCCGTGCCCGTGGTCGTGGTCGTGGTCGTGGTCGTGGTCGTGGTCGTGGTCGTGGTCGTGGTCGTGCCCGTGTTCATGGCTGTGATCATGGCCACAACCGACCTGCCGTCTGGCATGCAGGAGATTGAAAAGGCCGAGAACTATCATGGCCAGCCCCCCACTCAGCGCAATCAGGTGGAAGGACTCACTCAGGTATTCGCCGATCAGACCTCGCGTGTAGAGATAGACCGGAACCGCTCCCCAGGAGATCGTAGCGAGACTGGAGATGATCTGATTGAAGGTCGCCTTGTTCATTGGGTTGGGACACTACTCCTGTATACCCTGGGAGAAGGGAGGGGCCTTGTTGCGTTCGAAACCTTCAAAAATTGGTTCGAGAAGAACGCTCAATGCTCCGATTCCAATAAAGAGGCCTGCAGCGAGGATAAGAATGAATTTCCGGGAAAGGATCGTGCTATAGAGAAATAGCAGTTTTACGTCCATCATTGGGCCAAAGACGAGAAAGGCGAGGCGAGGCCCATTACTGAATGTGTCAAAAGTGGCGGCAATGAAGGCGTCTGAAGTGCTGCACAAGCTCAGAAGAAAGGAGAGGCCCATCAGGGCAGCCGGAGCACCCCAGATGCTCTCTGCGGTGCCATCAATATAATCACGCAGTGGGATGGTCTGCTGGTCGACGGGAGGGGGAGTGTTGACGATCGCAACGATGGTGATCCCGATCACGAAATAGATTCCGACGTCTACGAAGTCACGCATGGCTGCCCGGAGTGCCATGATAAGACGATTCTTTTTCTCCAGGAGGGTGCTCCCATGGTCAGAGTGGTGATCATGACTGGACTCGGCTTCCCTGAGTTCTCCCACGATGCGCGGCTTCAAGATTCGCCCTACGCCAACTCGCAGGAGAATCAGACCGACTATGACTGCGATTACGTAGCCAAATAGAAGTCGTGATCCTGCCATTTCGAGAGGGATTTTTTTAAAGGCACTGTAGGTGCTCAGGAAGGTCACAGGATTCACGATTGGAGCGGCCAGCATGTAAGTGATCGCGCAGGCAGGCGGCAGGCCTTTTTTGACCAGTCGCCGGATGACCGGAACAACGGCACACTCGCACACGGGGAAAATAATGCCGAGCAATCCGCTCATCAGAACCGCTAAGCCTCGATTTCGGGGAAGAAGCCGGTCGATCGCTCCCGAGGGAAGGTAGACATCGATGAAGCCGCTTATGATTGTTCCAAGCAGAATAAAAGGAGCCCCCTCGACCAGGATGGAGAGGAAGAGGAACGAGAAATCAGGCAGCCAAGTGTCAAGGAACACGGCGGCTGATCAAAGGCGTTAGCAGAGAGTTTGCGAGAACTTTCTGCCGGTGTCGCCTCGGTTCCAATGCCGTTCGGGAGTTCCAAAAAGGCGGGAACTGCGTTCTACGGGCGGGTTAATGGTGGGAACTGCCGGGTTCTCTGGTCGAAGGGGCCGTTTCCGAGAGTCACAATCCGACAGGAAATCTCTCCGGCGGCAAAGACTTGGGCGGCGAATTGGGGCCGAATGCAGCAGAAGGTGGCCAGAGGGTCACTTTGGACTGCAGTGGGTGCGACCACCGTAGCTGCGATGCGCCGGGTGAGCCCGATACCTGTTCCGGGATCGATAATATGTGAGTAGCGGGTTCCCTCAATTTCCACGTAGCGCTCGATGTCACCTGAAGTGGAAACGGCACAGTTTGAGACGTGTATGATTTGCTCTATATCGGCCCCAAGGGTCCTGATTCCAACGGCCCATCCAGCGCGGTCCGGGGGTGAAGAACCGAGCCTTATATCTCCGGCTACGGCCACCATTGCAGAGGAAATTCCATGGGACTTGATAATACGCAGCATTTCGTCTGCCGCATATCCCTTGGCGATTCCTCCGAGGTCGAAGAGAAGATTTTCGCCCTTCAAGGTAACCGTCTTCTCCTCCAGAGAGACTTCGAACTTTTCCCAGCCGGCTGCTTTGCGGGCTTTCTCGAGGAGGGCGGTATCAGGGAGGGCTTTCTGTCGTTTGGACCTTCTCCAGAGCTTGGTGAATCCACCGAGGGTAGGATCAAAGGCCCCTTCGGTGGTCTCTGCGATGCTACGTGCATGGGTAAGGACGGTAGCGAGAGTGCGGGAGACTTCGATTGGCTCGTTAACCGGCCCCTTGCACAGACGCATCAGTTCGCTTTTTGGATTATAGTCGCTGCAGATCAAACCGATCTCATCAGCGCGCTGGAAGGCTGCAGTGATAGCAGCTTCACCCTTCCTCGGGTCTGTCGCGTAAACCACGATCTGCGCAGTTGTGCCCATCATTGGGTGCTCGGCAGAGTAGACTGGAGACGCTCGGAGTGCCTCGCCCTGCACTTGCCGTGGGGTCTGGATCCTTTTCCAGAGTTTGGGTCCGAAGAGAGGGTAGCAGCCGCAGGCCAGGAGGATGAGGACAACGAAAATCCTTCTGGCATTCCTGCCCGGGCGGGATATGGATCGAGTCATGAAGCGAAAACTTTCGAGATGGTTAACGGGGCTCGGTTCGCTTTTTGCGTTCGCCCAGCCAACGATGGCTGAAAGCCTGGAGGTTGGCAAAGCTGTTCCCAAGGCTGAAGCGAAGAACCATAAGGGTGAAATTGTCAGAGTTCATGAGGTCTCTGCGGAGGGATTGGCCTTTTTCTTTTTTTATCCCAAGGCCCTGACCGGGGGATGAACGCGGCAAGTGTGTAGTTTGCGGGACGTAAACGAAAAGTTGGTGAAAAAAGGAGTCAAGGTCTATGGCGTGTCCTTTGACACGGTTTCGGCCCAGAAAGCCTTTGTGGAAAAACAAGAGCTCCCCTTTGAGCTTCTTGCAGACGTCAAGGGGAGAATTATCAAGGCCTTTGGGGTCCCCTCGCTTGGCAAATTCGCCTCTCGTCAGGCCTACCTATTTAAGGATGGCAAGCTCGTCTGGAAGGACGCCAAGGCTTCTGCCGGGAGCCAAGGAGAGGATCTGCTTCAAGCTCTCGAAGCTCTCGAGTAGCTCCCGGAGGTATCGTTGATACAAGAAAGGCGCAGCGTGAAGCTGCGCCTTTGAAGAGATCACCCCAAAACTTTACTAGACCTCTAAAGGTCTTCGGCGTTCCTCGTTGGTTCCCACCAGTCCGTGTTCCAGTAAACGTGCATTTCCTCAGCGGTTGGAGCTTTCAGGGGCCGCACGATACGAAACCCGATGAACTGGCCGTCGGTGTGATACCAGATACTTTTCGGGACCTGGGGATCAGTATCTTTCCAGTCATTCACCGATTGCATCCGAGCTGCGCTTCGACATTCGTCGGGGTTCTGGTCCCATGAGCCTCCCTTCACGATTCGAGGGTAACGAGTGAGGGAAATGTTCCACGGGTTGACGGATCCATCCTTGATAGTGTTGCGATATCCATCGCTGAATCCGTCCAGCACCCATTCGGCGACGTTGCCGTGCATGTCATGCAGTCCCCAAGGATTCGCCTTCTTGGTTCCCACCGGGTAATAGGTAAATTCCGAGTTGTCCCCATGCCACGCGTAATCGTCCATCTTGGCCATATCGTCTCCAAAGTGGAATGCAGTGGTAGTCCCAGCACGGCAGGCATATTCCCACTCCGCTTCGGTCGGGAGCCTGTAAAAGTGGCCAGTCTGGGCGCTGAGCCACTGGCAAAACTTGGAGGCGGCGTGGTGGGTGGTGCACATGGCGGGGTAGTTCAATTCTGAAGCATGCTCCCCGCTCCCGAACATATCGTGATACTGAGGAGTCGGCTGTGAGACAACATCGACGATGTTACCGGTGTCGCCACGGACAAGAGCATCCTTAACTGCTTTTTTGCGCTGCTTTCCGCGGACGGTTACTTCCTTTTCCTTATCCGCAGCGATCAGGCTACCGTCTTTGTTGCGGGCAACTCCGTTTTCGTAGAAGGGCTTATAGAGAGCCCATGGAATTTCAGTCTGCCCGATCCAGAATGGCCCGACGCGGACTTTCTTCTGTGGCCCCTCGTCGTCTGTGCGGTTTTCATGCTCTCCCTCGGGGGATCCCATGAGGAACTCCCCGCCCTTCAGGGCAATCATCTTGTATTTAGCCTGATTGGCTCGAGGTGCGATTTCTTCGTAATCCTTCATCTCCGCTTCGGTCCCAGGCCCTCCCTTCTTGAGGACAACCTCATGGACCTGCTTGCTCACAAAGAGCCGGTTGGCGGAGGGAAGGGCCCACTCAGATGGCGTGGGAGTGGAGTTGGTAAACTTTGCCGGAGCTTTCAGAGTCGGAGCTTTCTCGGGATTGGAGTCGTCTGCCAGAGCAGCGATGCCAACAAGAGTAACAGCTGCGGCGGATGTAAGAATCAGGGGGATGCGTTTCATGAGGATTCTGGGGAGAATTGTGGGCGTGGGGGCGCTGCATTTCGGTGGGCCAGTAGCGGTCCGCCTCTTGGTGCTCCGAGCCCTTGCGGTGCTTATTCAGGCTTGTACCAGCGCATCGGTCCCAGGGACCGGAGGAGCTGGGATCGGCATCTTGCCGTCCATCGGAGGATTGTCAGGGGCTTGGTCCTCACTGGTTTCCCAGAGGTTGTCCCAGGTGATCCGCTGTCCGGTGTGGGCAGCTTCGCGTCCGAGGATTCCGAGTGCCGTTGACTTAGCCATGAATTCACAGGAATTAATGATTTTTCCGGCCCTGAGGTTGGCGAAGAACTCGTTATGGCAAGTTTGATACATGTTTTGCTCCACTCCTTTTTCAGCCCGGTATTTCCAGTTGGTCTTACCCGTGGCGTCCTTGGTGGAGACCTTCCATGGGCCAACCACTGTTCCGCCCTCGCAGATGATACGGCTTACATTCTCGTTGAACGAATTGCTGTACTGACGCTGCTGAATCTGACAGAAAACATTGCCCGGATACTCATAGGTAATGGAGTAATTGTCGTAAACATTACCCGCGTCGCGGCGCTGACCCCGGCCTCCGTTACCAAAGGCCGCAATCGGGGCAACGTCATTCATGGCCCATGCCATCTTATCGACAGCGTGAATACACTGTTCAAGGAGCGGCCCGCCTGAGAGCCATTCGAAGTTGATCCAGTTGCGAAGCTGCCATTCGACGTCTCCCATGCCCTCAGGTTGCTTTGCATCGGGGGCGAGAGCCCGCACGGTGCCGCCCAGATATGTGCCCACAAAACTTGTGATGCGGCCGAGTTCTCCGCCGAGGGCCTTACCAAAACCTACCCGGTTGGAAGGGCTGTAACGCCAGCAGTAACCGTGCTNAATAGCGAGTTTCTTCTCGTCCGCAATCTTGGCGGTTTCCATCAGGTGATGNANCCCCGCCATGTCGACGGCCATGGGCTTCTCGGCAAAGACNTGCTTTCCAGCCTCAATACACTGGCGCAGCATCGANGGACGNTATCCTGGNGGAGTNGCCATCAGGACTACGTCTACGTCGGAGTTGGCCAGNTTTTCAAAGGCATCTAGTCCGGTGAACTGCCGGCTCTTGTCGACCTCTACGCGCTCGTTTCCAAAGGCTGCGCCGAGGGTCTTCAGAGGGCCCTCGATTTTTTCGGGGAAGGCGTCAGCCATGGCCCAAAGCTTGACCTTGTCATCAGACTTCAGGGCTTGGGTAGCCGCGCCTGTGCCCCGGCCACCACATCCAATCAGGCCGATCTTGATGGTATTGCTGCTGCCGATCTCGGCACGGCCGATGTGGGGGAAGCCAGCGACGGCCGTAGCGGCTGTAGCGGTCTTGACAAAATTACGTCGGTTGGAGTTGGTGGTCTCGCTCATTGAGTGTTCAGGTGTCCTATGGGCACATACGGTAGGGTTTCGGCCTTTCCTTTCAAGGTTTTAGGCCCGTTTGAGGGCGAAAGGGGCTCCTCGGCACTAATGCGGAGCATTTGTTTACCCCACCTGTAGGACTTTTGCTGGAAGATCAGCTCTCGGCGGCGGAGATTCCTTGATCCTTGAAGCACAGGAAAAAGCCTCGGNGCCGATCCGCAGTTTCAGGATCAGGACGAGGAATCCCTGNTGGAACTTCCCTGAANTTGAAAATCAACGGTGATTTTGGGGGGCCGAAGCCGGCCGCAATTGCCGGCTGCTCACGGTCTGGGATGATGTTTCGTTAGGCGCACCCGCGGAAGAACGCTCGAGATGGATTCAGATCTTGCGAGAATGGGAGCCAGNCTCTCAAATGCAATACTCACAACACGATCACACCTAATGTCCGATCCCCGCTCTGCGAATACCCTGAAGCTCTCAGTCATGATGTTCCTCCAGTTCTTCACTTGGGGAGCGTGGTTTGCAACGTTGGGGCAGTGTCTTGGTTCACACGGGTTGGCTGACTTTGGAGGCGGCGCCTATGGCACGGCTCCGCTGGGGGCCATCTTCGCCCCCCTGTTTCTGGGGCTGATCGCTGATCGCTTTTTTCCCTCCCAGAAGGTGATGGGGGTTCTCTTNCTGATTGGGGGGCTCCTTCTCCTCATTATTCCCGGAGTAGCCTCGAGCGGGAATGGGAAACTAATGGTCTGGCTCATGCTTGGAAACATGCTGTGCTACATGCCCACTCTCGGACTGGGCAACTCCATCTCCTTCGCGAACCTCGACCGGCTTGCATTCCCAAAGGTCAGAGTCTGGGGCACGATCGGGTGGATTGTAGCGGGTCTGGCAGTTGGGTTCATGGGATGGAGTTCCAGCTTTAGCATGTTTTATCTCGCAGCGGGGGCCTCTCTGGCCCTTGGGGTTTATTCTTTTTTCCTTCCCCACACTCCGGCCCCTGCCAAAGGCGAGCCGGTCAACATGCGCGCACTACTCATGGTGGACGCATTGAGTCTTTTCAAAAGGCCGGCCTTTGCGGTGTTCATGGTTTGCTCCTGCCTGATCTGCATTCCGCTCGCCTACTACTACGGGCTCACCGCTAACTACCTGACCAACACCGGCTTCAAGCAGGCGGCTTCCACCATGACTATTGGTCAGATGTCGGAAATCTTTTTCATGCTGCTCATTCCGTTTTTCTTCCGAAAACTCGGAGTTAAATGGATGATTCTTGTCGGAATGCTGGCTTGGGTCGCTCGCTATCTGCTCTTTGCCTTCGGCGCTCCCGAGCAAGTGATCTGGATGATTTTCTTNTCGGTCGCGCTACACGGCATTTGCTACGACTTTTTCTTCGTCACCGGGTTCATGTATACCGACAAAATCGCTCCGAAGTCGATTCGCAGTCAGGCTCAGAGTCTGCTGGTGTTCTTCACGCAGGGCGTCGGTATGTATTTTGGATACAAGGTAGCCTTTGGGAAGTTTGGTGCAGTCAGTGAAGACTACCAGGCGCTCGATAACTCTATCGCTGAGGCGACCAATCGCGGCGAAGGAAAGCTGAGCTTCGGAGAACAGCTTGGACAAATGTTCTCCGTCAAGATGCCCGAGAGCGTTGACGGAAACCTCATTTCCGCCGCGATGGAAAAATGGAAGGCCTTCTGGATTTATCCAGCCATCATGGCGGCCGTGATCACGGTCATCTTCTTTGTTGCCTTTTGGGACAAGATTTCAGTGTCAGATGACGATGAGAATGCCACTGGCAAAGCCTCGGGAGCTCCAGAGGAGACGCCCTGAGCCGGTCCTGCCACAACGGAAACAGATAGCAACCNTTACAACAAATTACATAGAAAGAGACAGAATGAACGAGACACACACCTTTTCCCGCCGCAAAACCCTGAAGGGACTGGCGGCACTTGCGACCATCCAGGTTGTTCCCAGCCATGTCATTGGCGCAAATGGGAAGAAGCCGCCTAGTGAGCAGGTNACCNGGGGGATCATCGGGTGCGGAGGNATCTCTGGTTCGGGNGCCCANGTNGGACAGCAGGGGCCGCTNTTGGCNCTNTGTGACGTGGATAAGAACCATCTGGCAAATCGAACCAACGATGCCAAGAAACGNGGACATGACCCCAAGGGGTATCATGATTTCCGTGAGCTGTGTGCCCGCGANGACATTGATGTNGTGCACATCTGCACGCCTCCCCACTGGCATGCNNTGCAGGCTATTGAGGCAGCAAAGCAAGGGAAGGATGTCTGGTGTGAGAAGCCCATGAGCCGGACNATCGGCGAGGGTATCGCAATGATGAAGGCGGTCCAGAAGCACAAGCGGATCTTTCGGATTAATACNTGGTTTCGCTTTGAGGGAGGNTTNTATGGNATGGGNACACCGGTGANTCCTCTCCGCAAGGCGGTCATGCATGGCCTCCTCGGGGATGGGCCACTCACTGTGACAGTCGGTGGCAACCAGGGCTTTAACTGGAAGTTCGGTTGGTCCGGCAAGGTGAACCAGCCCGAGGAAAAGATACCTGACCACTTCGATTACAACATGTGGCTAGGCCCGGCGCCCGTGAAGCCCTACACCCGGCACCGCACGCATGGATCGTTTCGTGGTTACTGGGATTACGACGGGGGCGGCCTTGGAGATATGGGGCAGCACTACCTGGACCCGGTGCAGTATATTATCGGCAAGGATGAGGAGAGTCCGGTGGAGGTCTTTATCGATGCGGATAANCAGCANGGTGATGCAGTNGGNCGCTGGCGGCGNATNGANTANAAGTATGCAGACGGNACNAAANTCATTCTNGANGGNGACAACCGGGAGAAAAANACNCCNTANATNNAGGGNTCAGANGGGAGTATCAGNCGNGGNATGGCTTCTGATATCACGGGCTTGAAGGAGAAGCTNAAGNCTCTNAAGGACCCGGATCCACAGGTCACCGACTTCCATCAGGCGGTGCGGGAGCGNAANACGTTNGCCCTCAATGAGAGCAATGGTTTCCGCTCAGCATCGATCGTGAATCTTGGTGTGATCGCGCACCGCTCGAACAAAAGTTTCCGCTTCGATCCGAAGACCTTCAAGATTGATGAGCCNGAGGCGGATCAGTATGTGCATCAGGAGATGCGGGGTCCTTGGAAAGTGTAGNGGTGCNTNGTNGCCTCCGGTCTCGGCTGGACAGGNCTGAGATGATCGTGCCAACGTCTCTCNNNAANCTATGAGTAAAAAGATCCGTATTCTCTGCGTTGGTGCTGGCAACATGGGAAGCTCGC
The DNA here is from genome assembly GCA_002729275.1 of Roseibacillus sp. GTDB lineage: Bacteria > Verrucomicrobiota > Verrucomicrobiia > Verrucomicrobiales > Akkermansiaceae > Roseibacillus_B. The sequence goes on from PBTP01000102.1 coordinate 17,539, forward strand.
ACGCACGAGCTTACCATAAGCTGGAGGAATTTGAGATTANAGGGATCGTGACCCGGTCACCTGAATCGCGTGGAGCGCTGAATAAGGAACTGGGAGGNGGNTATGCAGAGTTCGGAGACTTCCATGAGGCNCTCGCTGNGACCAGACCAGATGCGGTAAGTATATCAACCTACCCCGATACCCACGGCCCCTATGCGGAGGCNGCTTTCGCGGCCGGNGCTCATGTGTTNATTGAAAAGCCNCTGGCAGAGACCGTGGCGGAAGCAGAGAGTATCGTNGCGAAGGCGAGGGAAAGTGGCAAGAAGCTGGTGATCGGCTACATTCTCNGNGTNCATCCGAGCTGGATACGNTTTATTGAGATCGCNCGGACGCTGGGNAAGCCGCTGGTGATGCGGATGAACCTGAATCAACAAAGCTCAGGCTCGGCCTGGGAGACCCATCGGAACCTTATTTCCTCNATCTCTCCGATCGTGGACTGTGGTGTGCACTANGTCGANGTGATGTGCCAGATGACCCGTTCCCGGCCAGTTCGGGTGTCGGGCCTGGGGGCGCGGCTTACCGATGANATCCCCGAGGATAAAATCAATTATGGGCACTTGCAGGTGGCATTTGAGGACGGAAGTGTTGGGTGGTANGAGGCAGGGTGGGGCCCCATGATGAGTGAGATGGCCTTCTTTGTGAAGGACGTGGTGGGCCCCAAGGGCTGCGTTACCATCGAAGCTAAGGACGCAGGGAGCAAAGGCGCTTCTGCGGATGTTGATGCCCACAGCAAGACCGAGGCCCTTCGAATTCACCACAGTGAAATCGATGAGAACAAGGAGTTCACAAAGGAAGATGAGTGGATCGACATGAATGACGAGCCTGACCACGATGAACTCTGCTTCCGNGAGCAGGAGTATTTCCTCAAGGCCATCCAGGAGGACCTTGACCTCGGCGATCATATGGAAGACGCCCTCAACTCGATGCGGATCGTGGCGGCGGCAGATGAGTCCTACCGCACAGGAAAAACCGTGGAGCTCTAATNANTTTCAACCACANATANACAACACGAACGCCATGAAAGCACTTGCTGCCTGCCTTATCGCCNTGTCCCTTCCCGCCTCCGCTGACTGGGTGGAGCTCTTCAANGGAAAGGACTTCACNAATTTTGGAGCNTCNGGNAAAACCGAANAGAACGGGTATTTCGTNAAGGANGGNATCATNGANTCGTCTGGCAAATCCAGAAACCTGATTACGGAGAAGCAGTATNCAGATTATATTCTGGAATTTGAATTTCAACTGACTCCCGGGGCGAATAANGGACTTGGAGTTCATTATCCGGGGAGTGGGGACGCAGCCTACACGGGAATGGAATTGCAGATTCTCGATAATACCGCGGATAAATATAAGAATCTGAAAGAATGGCAGTTTCACGGATCGGTCTANTCTCTGGCCCCTTCACTTCGTGGNCACCTCGCCCCGGTGGGGGANTGGAACAAGCAGCGGGTAACAATCCGGGGNCCACGCCTCACGGTGGAGTTAAACGGAGTCTGTATTACCGACGCCAATCTGGATGAGCTGAGTAAAAAGAAGCCCAAGCATCAGGGCGTTAAGCGCCGAAAGGGTCACATTTGCTTTGCTGGTCACGGCGATATCATCCGTGTCCGCAAAATGCGGATTGCGGAAATTTCCTTCGGGGAAGACAAGTCGGAAGCTTGGTATCAGCCGACCGGTAAGGCCGATGACACGCTTGGGGGTCTGGGGTTCACGCCCGTCATGACGGGCGGATCTCTCCAGAACTTTTCGGAGGACGCGAACAACAACGGCCACTGGACAGTCAAGGATGGATGGATCCTGCACTATGACGGAAAGGGGACCAACCTCTGGACTAGTAAAGAATATAAGGATTTCACCACTGTTGTGGACTGGCGTTGGACCGGGGAGCACAGCGGGAAAAGGAATCAGCCTGTTTTGCTGCTCAACGGTTTGCAAAAAACAGGGGCCGATAAGAAAGGCCTGACCGCGGAGATCGATGAGTATGACAGCGGAGTACTTCTTCGAGGAGCAGTTCGGACCCAGGTTAACCTCTGGAATTGGACCGTTGGCTCGGGTGAGGTCTACGGTATTCGCAACGATGGGAAACAGCCTCTTCCAATCCGGGCAGCGCTCACTCCACGAGTTCCTGCGGATAACAAGGTTGGAGATTGGAACCGTTATGTCATCACGGTGAAAGGCGACCGTCTCACAGTAGTCCTCAACGGGAAGGTTGTACTGCATGACGCACAATTACCCGGGGTCCAGCCCACTGGTCGGCTGGGATTCCAGCACCACGGCAACCCGCTTCAGTTTGCTAATATCTTCGTGAAGGAGCTTTAGCATTACTCGAGGCGGGAGTGTGCTGAGGAACAGCCTACGGTTCAATTCGCGTCAGGGTTACCGGCGTGTCTTGAGAAGGTGCGGGAATCACTGGAGCACTATCTTCGAGCATACCGGAGACCACGTTCTCCCGGAGTGTGGTGGAGGGGTTGTTTGCATCCTGATCTTCGGGAAAGCCCTTTTCCCGGGAGGCTCCCTGTACCGGACGGGTATTCTCGGACTCGCTTTTCTCGCTCGCTTGGAGAATCCGGAGAGAGGCTGACTGGAATCCCTGAAGAATCCGGGATTCTGACTCTCTTTGAAGCTGCTCCCTGTCGGCGATGCGTTGTTGCTCAGCTTGGAGGAGGGTCTCAAGTTTGACTTCGCGCCGGAGGGATCCGGCCTCGCTGCTGCGGAGCTTCTGAACTTGTGCTTCCAGCTTGGCACAGCAAGCCTCGAGCTCGGCAGAGGATTTAAGGAGAGCCTTGGTGCGCTCACGGTGACGAATGCGCGCCGCCTGGCTGCTGTTATGGCACAGGAACCAAGTCAGGGATGCCCCCAGCGAGGTGCCCATAATAAGGAGGAGAAGAAAGAGCCAAGGTTGTAGTTCCATGGTGAAGTTGCCCTTGCGGAATGGTTGGAAGCTGCTTTCTTACGAAGGAAGAAACTTTGACCTTCATATATCCGGAAATGTCCGGGGGGCGCAAAGCAAACATGTTAACACCTATCAACACATTATTCCAATGGCTCACACACTTCCCGATCTTGGCTATGCATATGATGCGCTCGAGCCGCACATCGACGCACGCACGATGGAAATCCATCACAGCAAACATCACAATGCATACGTAACGAACCTGAACGCCGCAATCGAAGGAACAGAGCTTGCAGACAAGTCTATCTGTGAATTGGTGATGAATATCGGGGATGTACCCGAAGACATCAGGGGAGCGGTAAGGAACAATGGAGGGGGCCATTTTAATCACAGTCATTTCTGGGATTGTATAAAACCAGGTGGGGCCAACGAGCCAGGTAGTGAGGTCTCGGACGGCATCAAGGCCGCATTCGGCTCTCTTGATGGTTTTAAGGAAGCCTTCACCAAGGCTGCTATGACAAGATTTGGTTCCGGATGGGCATGGCTCTGCTCAGACAAGGAGGGAAAGCTGGGAGTCTGCTCCACCGCGAATCAGGACAATCCCCTTATGGGCGAGATTTCTGGATGTGCGGGGTGTATCCCAATTCTCGGCCTCGATGTGTGGGAGCACGCCTACTATCTGAATTATCAGAACCGGCGTCCCGATTACGTTGGGGCCTTCTTTGAGCTTATCAACTGGGATACCGTGGCTGATGGCCTGCGCAGGGCCGTTGGATAAGGCTCAGGCAAATTAATTCTCTCGTGAATCAGCCGGGCCCTTGGGCCCGGCTGACTTCTTAAGGCCTTAAAATTGCCAGAGCGAACTCTGGTGCTTGCGAGTTTGGCGGATGCCAGCTACAGGGTGCACGCCATGGCTCGAATTAACGAAAACTTCCTGAAGCTCCAGGCGGGCTACCTCTTTCCGGAGATCTCGCGGCGGGTAAATGCTTTCTCGGATGCTGAACCTGAGAAAACAAAGCGTCTTATCCGTTGTGGAATCGGGGACGTCACTGAACCACTACCTCTTGCTGCAAGAACGGCGATGAAAGAGGCGGTAGATGAGCTGGGAGAGAGGGGAAGTTTCCGTGGATACGGTCCAGAGCAGGGATACGACTTTCTACGGCAGGCCATCGTGGAGAACTCCTACCGCGGATTGAGCGTAGAGGCCGACGAGGTGTTCGTCTCGGACGGATCGAAGTGCGATAGCGGAAACATTCTCGATATCTTTGGGGTTGGACAGAGAATCGCGATCACGGATCCGGTGTATCCAGTGTATGTTGATACCAATGTCATGGTGGGGAATACCGGAGAGGGAGACGAGAATGGTCAGTACGGAGGACTGGTCTATCTGCCCTGTACTGCGGAGAATAATTTTACCCCTGCTCTTCCGCAGGAAAAAGTAGACTTGATCTACCTCTGCTACCCGAACAATCCGACTGGAACAGTAGCGACGAGGGAGCAGCTTGAACAATGGGTTGCTTATGCGCGGGAGCATGATGCGGTCATCCTTTATGATGCGGCTTATGAGGCCTTTGTTCAGGACGCCGATCTGCCGCGGTCGATTTATGAGATCGAGGGAGCCCGGGAATGCGCGATCGAGTTCCGTTCCTTCTCCAAGAATGGTGGCTTCACGGGAACGCGGTGTGCCTTTATCGTCGTTCCCAAGGAGCTTACTGGTTCTGACGAAAGTGGCGAGAGAGTGGCCCTGCATGGATTGTGGGCACGCCGCCATTCCACTAAATTCAACGGGGTGAGCTATCCCGTCCAGCGCGCGGCGGAAGCGCTCTATTCATCCGAAGGTAAGGCCGAGATTAGTAAGCTGGTGGACCACTACATGGGAAATGCGGCGCTCCTGAAGAGTGCCTGTGAGGATTGCGGGTTGGACGTCTATGGAGGAGAGCATTCTCCCTATGTCTGGGTGCGCTGTCCCGAGGGGGTTGATAGCTGGGGGATGTTCGACCGAATGTTACACGAGGCACAGGTGGTGGTCACCCCAGGGGCAGGATTTGGGGCGGCAGGTGAAGGCTACTTTCGGATATCTGCCTTTAACTCGCGGGAGAATGTCGAGGAAGTATGCGCCCGGCTGGGAGCGATGCTTGGATAGGGGACAGGGGACGGAGGGCCTCGGCCGGAAGATGTCGTAAATCGACCAACGAGGTAACTCAGGGATGGGGATGAAGAGGTCGTGAAAGGACCTCGACATTGCTGGTGACCAAATGGTGAAGGGCGGGATCAGATGCAAATTTTATGCGCCATTGCAGGGAAATCCATTCTTGGGTTCTTGATGGCAGGTCTTCTGTTTGGATCTCCCCCACATAGGGCGGAGGTAACCTTCCCAAGTAGCCCCAGTAAGCTCTTTTCACTGATGGGATTTGCGGCGCCTCGCGGAGATGTGAAGATGACGCAGTTACTGCTTGGAGCAGATCTGGAGCATGAAGAACGCTGGATCAAGGTGGATTTGTCAGAGCAGAGGGCTTGGGTCTATGGAAGGGAGGGCGGTCTGATACTGACCACAAAGATCTCAAGTGAACAGAAGGGGTTCCGAACAGAGCCCGGGCAGTTTGTGATTACGGATAGGGACCGCCATCATGTATCCAGCATATACAAGGATGTTAGAATGCCCTATTTCCAGCGTCTTAGTTGCAGTGCGATCGGATTTCACGAGGGCTACTGCCCGGATCAACCGGCATCGCATGGGTGCCTGCGAATGCCATCCAAAACTGCTGCCGATTTTTGGGCAATTACGAAGCTGGGAGACCGGGTGGTTATCAGTCCTTGAAGTAGCACGCTTTCAATGCTTCCGATGATTGACGGGCTGTAATCAGGTCACGAGGCAGTGAGTA
>PBTP01000015.1 GCA_002729275.1 Roseibacillus sp.
TCCCCGGAGGGCAGGTAGAAAAGGCCGGTGAGCACGATTTCCATGGCGGGATAAGAAGTGTGAACTGGATGACGCCGGAGGTAGCCCAGCGGGTTTGCCAAGTCCCATTCTGCAAGCGCAGAATTTCCAGTCAGGTAGTTACTCAGGCCAGGCTCAATCCGGACTCGGCCCTTGTCGCTTTGTCATGGAAGGCGATGGTTCTGGTGAGTTCGGGGTGAATCTCCGGGTTGCCGTAATGCCCCGCCAGTTGGCAGGTAGCAAAGCCTCTCGCCGTGGCCTCGTAGGTCGCCAGCCAGCCATCCACTTCGCGCTCCTGCTGAGGGTCCCACGGGTAGCGGTGCGGAAATCTTGGAAGTCCACAGCGCCAGGGCTTGGGAGTAAGACGAGCCCGGAAGGACTCCTGGGCACGGCATAACTTGATNTAGCANGGGTCGGCATCCAGTTCCTNCATCATCCGGGAGCTNTTTTNATCGAGGGGGTCTACGGGCGCATGAGTCATNAGATACCGAAGTCCTGCCCTNGTGCGGTAAGCCCGGGCCCCAATTTCAGGTAGGCGNGTGACNAGGTCCTGGAGTCGAGCGAGGGCACTTGCTTCTTTTGCTGCCATCAGGGCCTTGAANTCTGCTTCCATCGTCTCTTTTTTCGAGGCAAAGAGCCATCCAAGNCANCCAGGGTTTCCTGCTAACCCGTTAAATGCCCGATAACTATCTGGGCAGGGAAGGTCGACATCGACAAACATGACGTCAGCAGAATTGAGGACCCTGCATCCGTAAGGGTTGATCGTGACGAGAGCCTGGATGGATCCATCTTTGCGATCCCATTGTTCGAGGGTTGTTTCCCGGAGGGGACGGGAGACGTCNTAAGGATAATCGTCCAGAGAACGGGTTTTGTCCCACCNGGCAAGGGCCCGGTCGCAGCGCTCTCTGCCTTTCTGCCTTTCTGCCGGGCGTCTCTCAANACTGCGGNCAGACCANCCCCAGCACCAGAGCTCAATATCCTGCCGGTCGGAGCTGNCCTTTGCCCANTAGAGAGGTGGTCGATTCAACGCGCCNGGCATGGGATGAAGGATCAGGAGATGATGTCCTTGATGACGTGGCCATCAATGTCGGTGAGACGGAAGTCTCTCCCCTGATACCGATAGGTCAGCTTCCGGTGGTCAATGCCGAGCAGGTGCAGGATGGTGGCGTTCCGATCGTGGATATGCATGGTTCCCGGTGTCCACTTTTCCTTTTCTGGTTTCGGTCGCATGGGTGTTCCATCGGGGTTTGCGATGTTATACCCGTAGTCATCGCTCCTGCCGTAGGTAATGCCGGGCTTTACNCCGCCCCCGGCCATCCATGTCGTAAAGCACCTGGGATGATGGTCGCGACCGTAGTTCTCTTTGGTTAGCCCTCCCTGGCAGTAGGAAGTTCGGCCAAATTCTCCTCCCCAGACCACCAAGGTTTCATCCAGCATTCCCCGNTGTTTCAGGTCTGTAATGAGCGCGTAGCAAGCTTGATCAATATCCCGACATTGGGATTCGTGCTCGCGGGGGAGGCTTCCGTGGGCGTCCCATCCCCGGTGAAAAATCTGGATATTTCTCACNCCGCGTTCAGCGAGGCGTCGGGCGTTAAGGCAACAGGCAGCGAACGTGCCTGCNTTTCTTGCCTCTTCCCCATAGAGNTCGAAGGTCTTGTCACTTTCCGTGGTCAGATCCATCAGTTCNGGAACGGAGGCTTGCATCCGAAAGGCCATTTCGTGCTGCTTGATACGGGCCAATGTCTGAGGGTCAAGAGACTGTTCATGCTGGCTGCGGTTGAGGGCGGCCAGGGTATCNAGCTGAGCTCGACGGTCTTTTCTGGATGTNCCCTTNGGGTTGCTCAGATAGAGAACGGGATCTCCTTCGCTCCTNAGNAGAACNCCCTGATGTTCGGCAGGAAGAAAGCCNGGACCCCAGAGACGGTTGAACAGGCTTTGCTCAGGGAAGCTCGTCTTGGCGTGCATCACGATATAGCCGGGGAGATCTTCATTCATTGTCCCGAGCCCATAGCTCAGCCAAGCCCCGAGGCTCGGCCGTCCGGGGACCTGACTCCCGGTCTGGATATAGGTAATGGCAGGATCATGGTTGATCGCTTCCGTAAAGGTGCTGTTCACCACACAAAGCTCCTTGGCGACTTTGCCGGTTTTCGAAAGAAGTTCACTTGCCCAAAGGCCGTCCTCGTTATTTGGGTGTTTGGTGAACTCGTATTTAGAGGGACAGACCGGATGAGTTTTCTGGCCGGCTGTCATTCCGGTAACCCGTTGCCCGTCCCGGATATGTTCGGGCAGGTCCTGACCGAACATATCCCGCATCTTCGGTTTGTAGTCCCACGTATCAATGTGGCTGGGACCGCCGCTCATGAAAAGGTAGATGACCCGCTTGGCAGTGGCTCTATGGTGGATCCCGCCGTTGAGGTCCGCCTTGCCCTGCGCGCTCTGAAGTTCCGTGGGTAGCATCTGGGCCATCGCCGCCGTGCCGAGTCCGAGCGCTGACCTGCCAAAAAGCTGCCGGCGGGTCATGGAGAGTTGATAGTCGTGATGTTCCATATCGGGCGTTGGTCCAGGAAAATTGAGAGAAGAAGGGTTAATTCAGAAGGAGAGCGATGTCGCTGGCGAGAACAGTAATGGATATCTGGGTCCACGCCGCGACTTCTGCGGGTTCGAGGTTTGGGTTGCGGGCAATCTCTCCAGTCGAAAGAAGGGCAAGGGCGTCATCCTCAGAGGATCGGTAGCGGTGGAGCATCTGCTCAAGCAAGTGGTCGCATGCTGTTCTCTCGGCGTCACGGGGTGGCCGGCTTGCTACCAGGGTAAAAAGAAGATCCATTCTGGAGTCATCGTCGGCGGCTTCGGTGACAAGGCGTTCTGCAAGTTTCCGGGCCATTTCCACGCGCTGGGTCTCGTTGAGCAGGCCGAGTGATTGCAGAGAGGTGTTGGTGCGGGAGCGGCGGACACAACTCGATTCGCGGTCAGGTGCGTCAAAAAGGGTCATCATCGGGTGAGGGCTGGTTCTTTTCCAGTAAACGTAGAGGCTGCGACGGTATGCCTTGCTGCCCTTGTCGGCGACATAGTTCTTGGTGTTACTGCCCGGGTGCATGAGGGCCTTCCAAAGCCCCGCTGGCTGGTAAGGCTTCACTCCCTCGCCTCCCATGTGATCGTCCAGAAGTCCACTGGACCATAGCGACATGTCCCGGATGACTTCTGCGTCGAGGCGATAGCTTGGACCCCTCGCATACCAGAGGTTTTCCGGGTCTTCGGGTAGATCAGCTCTCTGGTTGGATTGCTGCATGAAGGTCTGGCTGGTCAGCATCAGTCGGAGGATGTGACGAAGATCCCATTCGGACTCCTGCAGTTCCAAGGCGAGCCAGTCCAGGAGTTCAGGATGTGTTGGCTGCTTTCCCTGGAGACCGAAGTCCTCTGGGGAGCGCACGATGGCATCGCCGTAGACTCGCTGCCAGATTCTGTTGACGAGAACCCGCGCGACGAGCGGGTTCTCGGGGGAGACGAGCCATTTCGCAAGTCCGAGACGATTGGGGGGCGCACCCACAGGGAGGCTACCCATGACGGAGGGAATTCCGGGCTTTACCGGATCACCGGTTGGTTGACTGTATTCGCCTCTTACGAGTACCTTGGTAGGTCTGGGTTTGCCAAGTTCCTGTGCCACCAAGGTTGAGGTGAAACGCTTTTCGGATTCCGTGAAAAGCGCCTTCAGCTCTGTGGCTTCAGGATAAAGACTGGACTCCTTGAACGGTCCCTTGGGATCGGCGACCCAATTTAATCGTTCCCTCCGGGAAAGCGCCTTCCATTGCGGTTTTTCGGTATCTGCAATGGGGATAGCTTTCAAGGCAGCCAGCTCTTTTAAAAGGGCGTCGTTTCGGGCGGTGAGATGTTCCCATTCATTCCATGCGACCTGGTCTGCAGGGGCTTTCATGACGGGGCCATACTCGTATTTGTTCCCGTCCATCGGGGACTCCGATGTCGAGTTGAAGAAGGCAAGAAGCTGATAGTATTCAGTTTGAGTAATCGGATCGTATTTATGGGTATGACAGCGAGCGCAGGACATGGTCATTCCCAGGAGAACTGTGCCAATGGTCTCGGTCCGGTCGAAATTGTTTTTACATTGAAATTCTGCAGGGATGGCTCCGCCTTCAGCAGTCGAGGGATTCATGCGGACAAATCCTGTGGCTACCTTTTGCTCCAGAGTTGCTTCGGGAAGGAGGTCGCCGGCAAGTTGCCAGATGATGAATTCGTCAAGTGGGAGGTTCTTGTTGAAGGCGCGAACCACCCAGTCCCTGTAAGGGTAGATGCCGCGTTTGTTATCCAGATGGAGACCATGGGTGTCACCGTAACGAACTGCATCAAGCCAGTATCGAGCCTGATGTTCTCCATAGCGAGGGCTCTCCATCAGCGTTTCGAGATAGCGTGGATATGCAGTAGTTGTCTCGTCGCTCAGAAAGCTCGCCAGGACAGCAGGGTCGGGAGGCAGGCCAGTGAGGGTAAGGGCCGCTCTCCGCGCCAGGGTAGCTCGATCACTCATGGCGGCGAGGTCCGCCTTGTCTCCGAGATTTTCAATCAGCTTGGCTTTGACGAAGCGGTCGATCGGATGCTCGGTTTTGGTGTCCTCGGGAAGGTTCTTGCGCACAGCAGTCACAAAAGACCAGTGCTTGGCATACTTGCCGCCCTCCTTGGCCCATCGGGATAAAATTTCCCGTTCATCGGAGGTGAGCTGCTTGTCGGCCTCCTTCGGAGGCATGGGGTCATCCTCGTCATGGATTCGGAGAATGAGCTCGCTGTCGCCCGGGTTATCGGGATCAATGGCTCGAAGTCCATCTCGGTCTTCGGTGGCGCCTTGGTAGGAATCAAGCCGTAGATCGTCCTCCTTCTTTGCATCCGGTCCGTGACAGACAAAGCATTTGTTAGAGAGGATAGGGAGAACTTCCCTAGCGAAGTCCACCTCCCGGGAAACGGATTCCAAGGTGCCCCCCAGTGTGAGGGCAAGNAGCGCGAGTATGCCCCGGGTGNGGCATCGGTGCAGGGCCAGTGTCTGAGATCTCATGACGGGTTTTCTGGGCCAATAATTAGAGGACTAACACGTCTTAAACCATCCTCCTGCCAGCTCAACTCGAATTTTTACCTTCAGGAAGAGAGTGGGCTGGATGCAGGACCCAGAGGTGGGTGCCGGACAAAATCCGTTGAAATATGAGCCTTGTNAGGAAAGGCCGGGAGGTCGGGAGAATCGGGAGTGTCCTTGCGNCCNCCCNAATCCGGCTTCAAGGCCTTATCATGATTGGCTGATACTCCTCTTTCCGCCTTTACTTGGAGCACTACGGGGCAAAAATGACACTCGAGCCAGATTGCTGGTCCCGGCTCCCAAACCCCATTTTACAAACCCCAGTATTCATGAATCTTCGCCACTTCGTCGCCTTTCCTCTTCTCGGCATCCTTCTTTCACTCCAACTCCTCCGTGCGGAGCAAGTGGTGATCCGGGAAATCATGTATCATCCACAGATGGTCCCCGAGGGTGAGACGCCACTTCCTGAATTTATCGAGATCGAAAATCTCACCTCAAGCGTCTTTGATATTGCAGGGTGGAANGTGACAGGNGGGGTTGATTATACGTTCCCAGAATTCTCGGCGGCAGCTCCCAACGACTCCTTCTTGGTGGGGCGNCGCAAAATCGTGGTCTGCCAAGGGGATCCAGCGGAATTTCGTGCCGCCTACGGAATGTCTAATGCGATTCAGGTGTTCGGACCCTGGACAGGGTCTCTCGATAATGCCGGTGACCGAATTACCGTGCGGGACAAGAATGGTGTCGTNATGGCATCAGTCCGCTATGACGACGAGCACCCGTGGCCGGTTGCGCCCGATGGAGCTGGGCACAGTCTGGTATTGACCGAGTCAGAGCGGGCAATCGATGACTATCGGAGTTGGGGAGCAAGTTCCCGGGTTGGAGGGTTTCCTGGTAATTCTGATAGCGCAGTGGTCTCCGCTCTGATGGTCAACGAGCTCCATTTTGACTCGGATGGAGATGTGGACTGGATAGAGGTTCACAACACTTCGAATATCGTTCAGAGCCTGGATGGATACTTTCTGAGTGGGGCGCGAGGCTTTGGCGACAGAACCGAGATATCAGGGATGGTGCCACCTAAGGGCTTTCTCAGTTTCGATGTGGGGTTTTCCGATAACGGAGTCGCGTTCCTTGTGGACAGTAGCAATGTGGTCCGGAGTGCGGTGGGATACGACCGGGAGAGCCTCCGCGATCATGTCGCAGCTTACCCTGACGGCTCTACGGATTTCTACTCCTCTGCTCAGGGAAGCAGGGAGGCGCCGAACAATCCCGACCGCGAAACCGGAGTGGTGATCAATGAGCTTATGGTAGAGCCTCCTTCCGGTCATCGGGATGGAGAGTTTATTGAACTCTATAACAGAGGCAGCGCGATTGTGGATATGAGTGGTTGGCGAGTCGTGGATGGTGTGAATTTTCGTTTCTCAGCAGGGTCGACTATTGCCCCCGGTGAGTATGTGGTAATCGCGGCAAACGAGCGGATTACAGCGGCGGCCTTTCCGGACGCGCGGATCATAGGGCAATACAGCGATAGCCTGAGTAACAATAACGAACTGCTTCGGATAGAGGACGAGTGGGGTAACATGGTAGATGAGGTCCACTATCACACCGGTGGAGACTGGCCTGATAAGGCCGGGGGACTTGGTAGCTCACTCGAATTACGGCACCCGTCGATGGACAACTCCGTGCCCACCGCGTGGAGAGATTCTGACGAATCAGAGAAAGGAGAGTGGACGACGTTCTCGATAACAGACAGCTATGATCGCTTGCGGACCATGGGAGGAGAAAGCAGCTATGAGGAGTTGCACATGCATGGAGTCGGTGACTGCGAGATCGCCATGCGGAACATGAATTTTGCATTGAGTCAGGGTGGCCCCAACCTCCTGCCGGGGCGGGGACANAGGGTCAGTACGAATGGGCAGGGAGCTTCCGGCTGGTTGTGCCAGGGAACGCATCATCTGAGTTATATGCAGGGCCGTGATTTTCATCTCGTTTCTACAGGGCATGGGGACATCAAGGCGAACAGAGTGGAAATTGATGTGACCGGCATGAATCGGTCGGATAATTTGACCTTTGATNGTGAGGCTCGCTGGGTCTACGGAAAGCCCACCGTTATTGTGCATACNTGGGATCGGTCCTTCGGAGGCGTCCTGAGGTTGCCTGTTCCGAGAAATCTTGGGAGCGCAGGGTCCAGTAACTCGGCCTTGATCCCCTCGGCTGCTCCTGCGTTGAGCGGGCTCATTCATAATCCGGCTGTCCCGCGTGGTAACCCTGTGCAGGTCACTGTCAGGGTCAGTTCATCCGATGCCCCAACGGTGAACCTGCGACATCGCCTCGACAGCGCCAACCNCGACACGGCCTGGGATACGACTCAGATGGTCGATGACGGCTCCAATGGAGATAACGTGGCAGGTGATGGAATATATACTGCTACTCTTGCTGAATACACTTCGGACGGGGTGATTGCCCAGTTCTACGTCGAAGCAGAAAGCGCGGGTGGGGAAATTACCGTCATGCCAAGTCCCGCTCCGGAACGTCCCGCAATGTTTATTGTGGACACCACTGCGGTTCCCCGGGACCTGAGAAGCCAGCGCTTCGTTATCTCGGCCCGGACCGTGCAAGCCTTGGGTAATGCCGGACAAGGTTCGGCTTTTAATTATGCTTTTCCCCGGCTTTCAAACCAGTTTTTCAACGCTACTTTTATAGGCAACGAACGGCATNTCATCTACAATGCCGAATTCCGCAAGGCGGGGAGTCCATGGCAACGAAGCGATAGTTTCAGCACCTCTCAGGGTAAGACCCTAAAGTGGAAAAGCCCTCGGGATAAGCGCTACCGTGGTTGGGCTCGCAGGACGATCGACGACGATCCGGCTGTTGGAAGATCCCATAACAACAGGCTGGTAAGATATTGGCTCTACCTTCTGGGGCACCCGTCGAGCGAGCATGAGTTCACGCGCATTGTGATCAACAACGGTCCGGCAATGATTCGCGAGGACGTTGAAACCAATGCCAACGATTTCCTTAAACGAAACTGGGACCAGGGTGAAAAGGGAGAGCTTTACCGTATTGATGATGAGTGGTGGTTTGACGATGGCTGGAGCCGCACTCAGAGAAACGCGGACTGGGGAGTGGATGGACGGAGCGTAGAGCCGAACATGTATCACGCTGAATGGATGAAACGGTCGCGTGAAGACGAATACGACTATGGCTCATTCCTCAATTGGGTGTTCTCCGTGGGGCAGAATCGGTTCACCCGTGAGGAAATTGAAAGGATGGCTGACATCGACATGATGGCGGTCAACGCGGTTGTTCGCGGCTGGGTCGATGACTGGGACACTCTAACCCGCAATAGGGGAAAGAATGGGTATTTTCTCCGAAGACATAGTGATGGGAAGTGGATGCTTCTGCAGTGGGACTCTGACCTCACCTATGGGAATACTTCGGCTCCCTTCATTGGGGGGTTGACGGGAGTGCCTAATTTTTTCCGTAAGCCCTACGTGGAGCAGAGGGTGAATTACTACATCGGGGAGATGGTGGAAAAATATACCAGTGGTTCAGAGCGCCTGGAGACATGGTTTGATCTTGAGGCGCGCTCTAACAGGAGGGTCTCGATCAGCCCGAACCGGTATCTCAACTTTAATAATTCAAGGGTGAACTATGCGATGAACTCGGAAATCGGAAGTGCTGTTGCGAACACCCGCTTTTCGGTCAACGGCCCCTCCAACACAGCTGCGGATATAATTGATCTCAGCGGGACGAGCAACCATCGAGCTTTTGATGTCCGCGTTGTCGGTCGTCCGGATGTAGAGATTCAGTTTGCGGGGCAGACCGAGTGGAGTGCGTCTGGAATTTATCTGCGCGAGGGTCGCAATGAATTAGAGTTTCAGGCCCTTGATTCGGAGGGGTTAGTNGTGGGAACGGATGTATTTGTCATCAACAAGGCGGGTGACGCTCCGCCGGTTGTTCATCTTGATAGTTCTCCCTCTTCGCTGAATGTGCCCGTGCACAGTACGCTGGTGGTTGATGGGGGTGCGAGTTTTGACCCTGAAGCCACGGACCTGACCTATCGGTGGGAAGTCGATGGGGGAGCAGTTCTTGAAAACTCGTCTCCCGAAACTGTGAGTGTTCGTTTTCCGAGGCCCGGATTGTATGTGCTCAGCGCTACGGTTGAGGACGAGGACGCGAGCGAGACCGTGACTACAAGGGAGATTACGGTCTATTCGGAATCTGAGTGGCACCCATTCTCGGATCAGACTTTGGGCGAGGGTTGGGTAGAAGAAAATGTGGAAGTCCGGCACGACTACAGTGGTAGTGCCTGGTATTCTCTGAATGACAGACCTGGGGAGCTTACCCTGAAATTGAATGACGATTCCGCGAAATCGATGCGGACGCTTAATCCGCAATATCCGGTTCTTTGGCGTGACCTTACCGGAGTGGAGGATGTTCTTCTCCAGACCGACCTCAGCCTCTCGACGATTCAGCAGGGAGGATTTATCGCGGGCCTGATCCTGAGGGTTACTGAAGAGGGGCAGGAGGTGACTTATGCACTCGGAATGGAAAACGGAGACTTCTTGAGAGCGCGGAAAATTGTTGGAACAACTGAAACCCGGCTGGGTAGCGTTAACTGGGCTGAAGGTGCCGCAGTGGTTCGTATCAGGAGGGTGGGGAGTAGTCTGCATTTCGAATACCGTAGTAGTCCCGGCACTTGGGAGTCCCTGCATTCCGAGGGGATTGACACAGAGGCAACTCTTGGACGTGGAGGGATTTTTGCCTCAACGCCCTCAGCACTGATGGCGCGATTTGAATTTGATTACTTCGTAGTGGTGGATCCCTCCTCCGCAAGCCCTGCCGTAGAGGACCTTCGGATTACCGAGGTGATGTATCACCCGCTTGATCTTGGGATTGGATACGACCTGGAGTTTATCGAGTTAGCCAATACCGGAGGCTCCGCAATTGACCTTTCTGGTATCAGATTTGAGACGGGAAACCCGTTTTCGGAGCTTNTCCTTGATGGGCTTACCCTGGCTGCCGGAGAAATCGCAGTAGTCACTGCGAACCCATCCGATTTTTNGGCGATCTATGGCGAGGGGATCAGAATCCTGGCTAGTTGGTCTGACGGTGGAATCAATAATGGGGGCGAGTCCATAGTGCTTGTGGACGCTCAGGGGGACATCATCCACGACTTTGAGTTCTCCGATGATCTTCCGTGGCCGGTTGAGGCTGATGGGGAGGGCTCCTCTCTCGAAGTGATTGATACCNACGGAAATTATAATGATCCCTTCAANTGGCGTGCGAGCTTGGCTCTGGGGGGAACCCCGGGCATTGTTACCTCTGAGGCCGACCTTGATAATGACGGGCTCGACGATGTTGGTGAGGCCCTTGCAGGAACGGATCCTCGTAATCCTGATAGCGATGGAGATGGGGCGTTGGACGGTAGTGAGGTTAACGCAGGGACGGACCCTTTGGACCTTCTCTCCGTCTTTAAGCTGACCCAGGTCACCAGGGCAGGTGATACCACCAGGGCTAGCTGGAGCAGTGTTCCGGGGCGGAGCTACACTCTTCAAGTCAGCCCGGATTTAACTGAAAANAGCTGGGTGGATGTAGGAACGGTCGAGGCTTCGCGGAGTATCACGGTGCTTCCGCATGTCTCTACCGAAAATCGGGATCTCTATTACAGAGTTGTCGTTGAGTAATCCCAAATAGCGGAGGAGGCTCTGAAACAGGGGATTTGGTAATCCGTGGGTCTTGTTGCCTTTCGGGCTGAGCAGTGTTTTAAATGCCACTTCTGGGTTAAAACAGCACCGGATCGGGAAGGCTCGCGTANGGTATTCAACTTTGCTTGGGAGCAAAGTGACGATATTGTAACTGAGCATTCAAACTCTCCTCCAAAAAAAGATCCCATGAATTGCGTTTTAAAGTTCTGTCTGCCTTTTCTCGTTGCCGGGGCCTTCTCACCCTTGAAGGGAGAGCAGGTAATCATCAGGGAGCTGATGTACCACCCCTCGGCCGAGCTCCACGAATTCATCGAAATCGAAAATCTTACGGCGACAATTTTTGATATTGCGCAATGGCGGGTCCGGGGAGCAGTGGACTTTGATTTCCCGGCCTACGATTCCGGGAATCATGAAAGTAACTTTCTCAAGCAGCGGGAGCGAATAGTAATCTGTGGAGTAGACCCTGCAACTTTTCGGGCGGCTTATGGGTTGCCTCAGACCGTCAGGGTTTTGGGCCCATGGACAGGGTCCCTCGCTAACGAGGGAGAGAGGATCAATATTCGTGATAAAAATGGAGCAACGGTTTGCACCCTTAGATATGACGATCGGTATCCCTGGCCGGTTGCTGCCGATGGAGGAGGCCACAGCCTTGTCCTCGAAAACGATAATTACGCCATTGATGATTACCGGGTGTGGAGGGCGAGTAGTTCACCGGGAGGGACCCCCGGCGCAGGTGAGCCGGCGGCGGCAGAGGAGCCATATTCGAACCCGGAGGTAGATCTCTCAGTAGGTCTTCCCTATATTAACTTTGACCATAACTGGAGATATCTGGACAATGGTTCCAACCAAGGAACCAGCTGGAAGAATCCCGGATTTAATGACGCCATCTGGGATACAGGACGGGGCCTCTTCGGCTATGAAACTTCGGTGGTCCCCTCGCCCGGGATCTCAACGCCCTTTGAAAATCCCAACGCAGACGGTAATGATATCATTACTTACTACTTTCGGACTTCCTTTGAGTTTAATGGCACGATTCAGGGAACTAGTTTGTCNATTGATACTATTTTGGATGATGGGGCAGGCTTCTGGCTTAACGGGCAGTGGCTGGGAGGAATTGGTGTTGGAGAAGGAGCAAGTTTTACGACCACGGCCTCCCGGACGGTAGGAGATGCGAGTGAGGAGGAAGCGGTCGTGACCAGTAGCTCTCCGCCCTTGGTAGAGGGAACCAACGTTCTGGCAGTGGAGGTCCACCAGACGGGGACTACGAGCTCCGACGTGGTCTTTGGTGCACGAGTGAATATTTCCACCCCCAACGCTCCGAGCATTGTGATCAATGAGGTCCTTCCGCAGAATGGGAGCGGGTTTGTGGAGCTCTACAATCCTACTGGGTCCTCCATCAATGTAGGAGGATGGTACCTCAGCGATTCAGCGAGTAATCTCACGAAGTACCGTATCCCGGGTAATTTGGTTATTGAGGCGGGAGGCCTTTCCTCAATTGGTTATTCCGAGGCTAATCTATCGGTAGGAAATACGACTGTGATCTATCTCACGCAGAGTGATGGGTCCACCATCGTGAACGGCATCGATACGGCCATGCCAAATGATGGGCGATCCCTCGGACGTAAGCCTGCAGGAGCTGGAAGCTGGTTTCTTTTTACTTCGTCGACTCGTGATGCCTCGAACTCAAGCGCGGCGGAGTTGGGAACTGTCCTCGCTGTCAACGAGGTGCACTATGACGTAGATGGTAATATCGACTGGGTCGAGCTGTATCATGAGGGTGCTACTTCGCAGGGATTGTCAGGTCTCTTTCTCTCAAGCCGCAGGGACTTCAGTGACAAGGTTCCACTCACGGGGTCGATTGGACCTCGGGATTTCAGGAGTTGGCCTGTGTCCTTCAGAACTGGTGGCGGTGACGAAGTTCTCTGGCTCGTCGATTCCGGGAACAGGGTGATCGATGCGGTGGTAGTCGAGCAGGCTCAGGGGCGGAATTACTCAGCAGCATATCCAGACGGATCTGGGATGTTCTACTCCTCGGAGGTGGGAAGTCAAAATCGAGCAAACGATCCAACTCGTGAAGATGGGATCGTCATTACGGAGCTGATGGTGGAGCCTCCCTCCAGCCATCGGGATGGTGAATACATAGAGCTCTACAATAATTCTGGGTCGTCCATCAGCCTNGGGGGCTGGCGTATTGATGAGGGCGTGAATTATGCCTTTCCCTCCGGGGTAAGTCTTGCAGCCGGGGAGTATCTGGTTGTCGCCTCGAATCCCGGCTATACCCGGGAGGCTCACCCCGGGGCGCTGGTGCTGGGTCCATATGAGGGCAACCTGAGTAATAGTGGCGAACGGATCGCGCTTNTAGATTCATGGGGCAATCTCGCAGATGAGGTGCATTATTCGACGGGTGGACAATGGCCTGCACTGGCAGGAGGGCTGGGGAGCAGCTTGGAACTACGGAACCCGAACATTGACAATTCGATGCCGAGTGCGTGGGCCGACTCGGATGAGTCCCAGAAGTCGAATTTCGAGACTTACACTATCGCNGANCGATACCTTCAGAATAACTCTCGCGGGGGAAGTTCCAGCTACAAGGAGCTCCACATCCATGCGGTAGGGGATGCTGAGATTGCACTCCGAAGTATGCGTCTCAGGAGAGGTGGAAATGGTTCGAACCTTCTGCCGAACTCAGGCGAGAGAGTGGTCACTAATGGAGACGCATCCAATGGGTGGCTCTGTCAGGGGACCCATTACCTGACTTACATGTCGGGTAATGAGTTGCGGCTTATCTCCACGGGGCATGGCGATGTGAAGGCAAACCGCTGTGAGATCGACGTAACCTCGATTTCCGATAATGATGACTTGGTTTGGGAATGTCAGGCTCGGTGGGTCTATGGAAAGCCGACTCTGGTGGTAAACACCTGGGATCGTAGCTTTGGCGATGTGATCCGGCTCCCAATTCCCCGAAACCTTGGGACTCCGGGGTCGGAGAACTCAAGCGCCGAATCGCAGCCAGTTCCGACCCTTTCCAAGATCATGCATGCTCCTCCGGTGCCCACGTCTTCGGATGCCGTCACCATTACAGCTCATGTTAAATCGGTGAGGCCTTTGAATTCGGTGAACCTCCGCCATCGCCTTGACAATGCCACATGGAGTAATTCCTGGGGAACGCAGGCCATGAATGACAATGGGCAGGGTGGAGATCTGGAGGCAGGCGATGGAATCTACAGTGCGAGGCTTCCTTCGCGTGGTGATGCAACGGTTGTTCAGTTTTACGTGGAAGCAACCTCCGCTGCTGGAACCAATCGTATTCCTCGTTCAGCGCCTGACGCGCCGGCACTCTATGTCGTCGACAACAGCAATATCCCCACTGATCTGCGGACCCAGCGTTTCGTTATCTCTGCCCGCGACATCGACTATCTCGGAGGGGGGACGTCGGGTGAGGCGAAAAATAATTACGCCTTTCCGAGGCTCTCTAACCAGTATTTTAACGCTACCTTCATCAGCGAAGAAAATGAGGTCTTCTACAATAGCGAGATTCGGAAAAGCGGAAGTCCGTGGACTCGCTCTGATGGAGAGGATCTATCGAGAGCGAAATGGAAATCTCCGCGAGATCGCCGGTTTCGTGGCTACACCAAGCGCGCAATTGATAATGACGCTGGGGGAGGACGGGGATACCATAATCGGATTATTCGGTATTGGCTCTACCTTCTCGGCCATGCCTCCAACGAGAACGAGTTCGTTCGGATCATCATCAACGGGGGCAGTGCCTCGCTGCGTGAGGATGTGGAACCTAATGCGAATGACTTCCTGAAGCGCAACTGGGAGCAGGGTCAGAAGGGTGAGCTCTACCGGATTGATGATGAGTGGTGGTTTGAAGATAGCTGGAGTCGAGGGCAGCGGAATGCAGATTGGAGCTACAAGGGAACCCGGGAGGCTGAGAGATACCACGCCGAGTGGATTAAGAGATCTCGAGAGGATGAGTATGACTATTCATCGTTCGTGAACTGGGTAGAGCAGGTGGGTGAGGATAATTTCACGCGGGCAGAAATTGAAAGGTTAGCCGACATAGATCTCATGGCAGCCAATGCAGCNGTCCGGGGTTGGGTAGATGACTGGGATACTCTGACTAGAGATCGAGGCAAGAATGGTTACTTTCTCCGCCGCTACTCAGATGGAAAGTGGCAGCTGGCCCAATGGGATTCCGATCTCACCTTTGGCAGTACTTCTGCCGAGTTTATCGGGAATTTGTCAGGAGTGAGAAACTTCTTCTACAAGCCCTACATTCGCCAGCGGCTCAATTATTACATTGGAGAGATGGTCGATAAATATACCGCTGGATCGGGACGTTTAAGCATGTGGCTGAACTTGGAGGAGGCAGCTTCAAGCTCCTACTCGGCCAACATCTCTACTTACAATAATTTCAATAATAGCCGGGCGAATTACGCGCGAAACAACGCAATCGGATCAGGTTCCCTGAATATGGATTTTAATGTCACTTCAGGAGGAGGAAGCACAGTCCGAACGAGTGGGCAAACTCTGTCGCTGCGTGGAACCAGCCCCTACAATGTATTTTCGGTTGAGGTGGTAGACCACCCCGAGGCGGAGTGGATCTTCAATTCCGAGACCGGCTGGACCGTCAGCGGAATCCAGCTGAAGGAGGGAATAACGACCCTTGCCATTCACGGGCTGGACCGGGATGGAGTTGTCGTCCACACCGATACTGTTAATGTAAATAAATCTGGGAATGCTCATCCTGTTCTGGAGCTGGATTCCAGCCCTGATTCCTTTAATATATCAGTGGCAGANACCTTAGATATTGATGCGGCCAACAGCTACGATCCAGAGGGAGAGAGCCTCGAATTCTCCTGGTCAGCGATGTCGAAAGGAGTGGCCCTCCTGTCCAATCCGACTGTAGATAGTGCAGAAATTACATTCGGGGGACCAGGGCTCTACGAGGTCACGGTTGGGGCATCCGATGACGCCGGAGAAAATCATTCTGAGATGCGCGAGGTCTCTGTCTATGCGGACTCGGGATGGAGCCCTTTCACTTCAAGGCTGCTTGAAAGCTGGTGGGTTCCTGAAAATGTTGATGTCCGTCACGACTACAGTGAAGGGTCGTGGTATTCTCTCAACGATCGCCCTGGAAATCTGGTGCTCAAGTTGGGCGATAATGTGGCGAGGCCGCTTGCGGGGGCGGACCCCTCCTTTCCTGTAATCTGGCGTGAGATTCCCGATTCTGCAGACTTTGTTCTCCAGACAGACTTATCCCTCGACTCGGTCCAGCGGGGAGATTTCATCGCTGGTCTCATCATAGAAATGCAAGAGGGAGCGGCTTCGACCCGGTATGTATTTGGAATGGAGGACGGTAA
The DNA here is from genome assembly GCA_002729275.1 of Roseibacillus sp. Lineage (GTDB taxonomy): Bacteria > Verrucomicrobiota > Verrucomicrobiia > Verrucomicrobiales > Akkermansiaceae > Roseibacillus_B. The sequence goes on from PBTP01000015.1 coordinate 16,164, forward strand.
CGCGTTGCGTGTTAAGCGGTCTAGTGGGGGTGCCTTCACGCAACTCTATAATCGAAGTTTTTCGGAGGAGTCGGTAGTGATCCGGATCCGGCGGGACGCCAGAAACCTGCGCTTTGAGCGCCGACTGGAACCCGGAGTTTGGACAGCCATATACTCGCGCTCCATCCCTGCTGCGGCCTCTGCGGGGAGAGGTGGGGTTTTTGCCGCTAACGATAGTGCACGAGCGTCTCGTTTTAAATTCGATTATGTCATGTTGATCGATCCGTCGGTCTCCAGTCCAGTGGTTGATCACCTCCGGATCACCGAGCTCATGTATGAGCCGATTGAGGGGAGTGCTCTTGAATTCATTGAGTTAGTCAATACCGGCGCCGACAGCCTTGAGCTCAACGGGGTTGGGTTTGATGGAGGTGATCCATTTAACGCTTTCACCTTTCCGTCGGAGACTCTTGCTCCAGACGAGCATGCTGTCGTGGTTGCAGACTTAGAGTCTTTCCGTGCGCGATACGGTCCAGCGGTACGAGTCCTGGGAGAGTGGGCTGGGGGTGCGCTCTCCAATAGTGGGGAGAGTGTCGTGCTTCGGGACGATGTAGGAAACCTTGTGCATGACTTCAACTACGACTCAGTTGAGCCGTGGCCACTGGCCCCTGCGGGAGGGGGGCCTTCGCTCGAAATCATCGATACCGATGGCGATTACAATGACCCTCTCAACTGGAGAGCCAGCGCGGTAGACGGAGGGACNCCNGGTGCCGGATTGCTCCTCGATAGTGACGGTGATGGTTTGAGCGATACTGATGAGGCGCTGGCAGGGACGGACCCGCTCCTCCCAGACACAGATGGGGATGGATCTCCTGACGGAGCGGAAGTTGCGGCAGGAACAGACCCGCTCGATGGATCATCCCTCTTCCAGATAACAATGCTGAGAAAGGACTCGCTGACCGGTTTTGTCACAGTGANATGGGATAGCGTGCCCGGCAAAAGTTATACTCTCGAAGCNAGCTCTGATCTGATCAGCTGGGAAGTAGCCTCCTCTGGGATCATGGCAGTGGGAGCAGCAACCTTGCAGCTGGACCCTCGGGCCGGCGGAGCAGAGCAACGATTCTATCGGGTGTCGGTGGAGGAATAAGGATAATCACTGGAGGAANCCTCAATGTGGCATTACGGTTTCCCCGGCCTTTCNGGGGCGGGTGGACCACCTAGAAGCTCCACCATCGCATGTCCCATGTGCTCGCCGATTAGCCAGTAAGTTTCTGCATTACAGCACCAGTGATAGCGGATTGGGCGCGGAGAGATCGGACCATCCCTGAAAAATCCTCGGGTCTCAACATAGCGTGTTGTTTCCTTGAACTCTTTGTATTCGGTCACCGCTTCCTGCGCCTTCATGATCATGAGGCGCCTGTCAATCTTCTGAGCCCATCCGCCAAAGCCACTACCTGCGATAACGAAGGGAAGCTGGGGAGAGTTCAATTTGCTTCGAATATCGCGAATCAGGTGTGCAAGGTTTGACTCATACTCCAAGCTGTCGACCTTACTGCAGCCATCGTTCCAGCCCTGGTGCCATCCAAAGCCGCCAAGTTTCGGGCGATAGCCGGCTAGTGAGGGAAACTCGGATTTCAGGTTTTCGATGCGTTGCTTGACCGANGTAACGAGATGGTCGAATTGGTCTCCCACGCCTTCGCCCCTTGGTTTTCCATTACGGTGGGGTCCCGCGCTGGGCGGACGCCATGGGCCCGCCAGGCTTGTNCCNCCAGGTCCGAATTTGAGNAGCAGGACTGGCCCTTCGATATGGTCCCCGGTCGTCCAGCCGAACCCCAGCTCGGGACCGATCGCTCCCCTTGCAGCCCAGTTTCCCNCCCCGAGCTGGCCGAATCTGTCGAGCCACGAAATCCACACNTCCTTTCGAGTAATCCATTTCCCGTTGGCATGCAGGTGGCGATAGCGAGAAGCAGTNGAAGGATNCGTTATGAGGCTCTCAAGGGTTCCTTTCTGAGTTCCCGCAATACGACCATGGCCCTCCATGTTTGATTGGCCGGCAAGAATGAAGATGGTGACAACCTTTTCCTTCGCGTGCGCTTGCAGGGAAAGAAATGAGAAAAGAAAGATGAGGAGAAACCTGGTGGAGTGGAGCATGACGTTTGAGAGAGGACTGCTGAGGGCCGTCTTTACAGCAGATTAGTTGGATTGTTGAAATTGTCCGAAGTGACGATCAATGGACGTTCTGTAATATTCTTTCAGAGCGTCAGGATAAGAGCGCTCATCACGGAGACTTTCCGGGTCGAGAGGGTGATCAGCAAAGTCTGTCCAACCCATGAAGTGAATAGTCTCCGGGAGGCCTTCCATCCAGAGCTTGGAAGCCTTAAAGTTTGCCTTCATGCCGTTGGCGACAAGGGATAATCCAATCCCGGATTTACCGGGCCAACGAGTGCTCAGAAGCGCTTCTCCTGGATGTGAGCCAAGAACCGAGTATCCGGCCATTCCTGTGAAATAACGAGCTTCGAGACCAAGAGCNTCGAGGAGGCTTGGCATGATNTCCATATGCGAAACCANGTTCTGGCACGGACGCTCCGNTACCCACTCTGGCCACCGGATCATAATGGGAACTTCTACCTGTTCGCGTCTCAGGCTGGAGCAGTGAAACCATGATCCATTCTCNTGAAATTCCTCTCCGTGGTCACCAGTCAGGATGATGATGGAGTTTTCGTAACGCCCCGCAGACTTGAGGTAATTGATAAAATCCTCCATTTGTCGATCGATCCAGTTCACAGCATTCTCATAGCGTTTTACGACCTCTCGGATCTGTCCGGCAGTAGGCGTGAGGTCTGAAAAGTTGATGGCCGAGCAGTCCTGGTGAATTGGCGTGAAGTTCTTGCTTGGCCAGTAGTAGTTGTAGTGAGCTGAGTCTAAGGAGATGAAATGAAGTTTGCCGCCCTTCGGGGTGGTCTCGAGCTCGCGCTTCAGATCATCCATGATCAGGACCTCACGATCGGGAACATCGAGGCCTCCAGGCATCATAGGAGCGTCCAGGAATTGGTCTGCAAGCTTGTGGTCCCTTCCAAAATTGAGGTCACACATCTTCTTGTAGGAAAGGTCACAGACCGCCCTCACGCTAAAACGGTATCCAAGTTTATANAGAAGGCGAAGCGGATAGCTCCCTTTGAATCCCTCANTGGACTCATCTTCCCGGAGGGATTCCCGCCAGTCAATGCCAACTCGACTGTGGAATAGCGTATACCAAGAGACTGGAGTGCAATTGGATCCGGCGAAAGTGGTCTCGAACTGCTGGCACTCCGCTTTGGCAAACTTAGANAGGAAAGGCATNACTTCNGGGCGGACAGAATCCTTGCGCCATGTTTCCACCATGACGANGTAGACGTCAGGGTTTTTCTGGAGGGTCGGGATTGGCCCTGAGAGCAGGAGCTCCTCCTGGCTGCTGGTCATNGTTCGTTTGAACTGAATGGAGAGTGTCTCCAGGCCCGGGTCAGGACGAAGCAGGCCAAGCTGGATGCCAAAGGTTGTGTGTTCATCCTGCCAGACTTGTTTCCGCATGCTGACCATGCTGAGGGCCTGTTGTGCGATGGCGCCGGTCCACAAGCCCAGGCAGATCAGGATTGCGCTTGGAGTACGGAGTCGAAAGTTGAATTTCAGGGAGGCTCTCTGGAGGAGCTGGTAGAGTCCTGCCGCTATTGCAATGATAGTAANTCCAGCAAGGACAACAAGGATGGGGGGATGCGTGATTCCGGCCGCTTCGAGTTCTACACGCAGGTTGAATTTTCCATCGAGGGTCAAGTTGTTGACAAGGTCGATCAGGGGTTGTTTCCAATAAAGATTGGAAAAGTGATTGGCCAGAGCGAGAAGCGGAATCAGGGCGGCACCCAGAATGAGAAGCCAGCGAGTGCAGGAGGGGAAGAGGANCCACAGGCCTTGGAATAAAAGGATCGCCACAGCGAGAAAGGTTCCAATGGAGAGGAGTCGGCCGGTAATGAGAAGGCTCAGCTCCCAGCTATTCCAATCTCTTATCGCGGAGAGGGACAGGAGGTCGAGGACAAGCAGGATCGACATGGTGATAAGCCAGAACATTCCGTTGAAACGCCACCCGGGGGACTTATTGCCCGGAGAAGAGGACGAAATGCCCGGNTCAATTTTCGGANGTCGCATGGTATGGAGGCTGCCTGTTACGAGAGTAATCAGCCATGGAAGCGTGGCGATGAGAGCGATCCAGTATAAAGCCTGGGGGAAGGCTGGAAAGAGCGAGAGAAACAGAAGCAGGATTGCGGCGCCCAGGGAANCCAATGCTGCCCGATGCGCCNTGGCCTCTGTTGGATGGCTCCGGTGAATCCGGCAATGGAGGCGAGCAACAATTCCCATGATGGTCACCCCGAGGATGATCGCACCAGTTGTCATCAGAATATTATAACCAAAATTACCCGGCCCCATTTTAAGGGTATTTTGAAACGGGCATTGAAAGAGAAGAATTCCTGCGAGCCAGGATAGGGTGAGCACAAGATCCCAGTTTGGTGGTCGTGAGCAACGTGGGATCGATTCGTGATCCATGGGTTCTTAGTTTCGGTGAGGGGGCAGGGAGAGGGGCGAGTGTCCCACCCTTTTTTGGGGATGCAAGCGGATCCGCATGACATCCAACTTGCAAAGGTTCGCTCTTGGTGTTTTCTACCTCCGTCTCATGCCGACTTACGATTACCTATGCGAAGAATGCGGACACCGTTTCGAGTTTTTCCAGAGTATGAATGATGAAAAGCTACGCGATTGCCCGAAGGATGATTGCGATGGTCCAGTGAAGCGGTTGCTGGGGACGGGTGCGGGAATCATTTTCAAGGGTGGAGGGTTTTATGAGACAGATTATCGTAGCGAGTCCTATAAAAGTGGGGCTAAGAAAGAGTCGGAAGCGTTGAAGCCAAAGGAGTCAAAGTCATCTGATTCTTCCGCCTCCGGATCAAAAAGTGAGGGNGGGGCGGGTAGTGGCGGTAGTTCTTCCAAGTCTGATTGAAAGAATCGTGGCCCTCTCTTCTGTCTGAGGCCTCGACACGATCGACGCGATGCGAAATACTGTGGGTTCAAAGATGGGCGATAAGGATAAAGAGACCGGTGACAAGAATAATCCGGGCAAGAGAAGAGAGCGAAAAGTGCCCTCTCCGCCCACGCGCAAGGCTCTGTTTTTCAAAAACCTGTTCTTTCTTTCTCTCCTCGGTCTGGCGGGAATTGGTCTGTTAGCCTTTCTCTCCTTTGATCCGCAGGATCTCTCTGACATTGATGGATATGCGGAGGATTCCTCTGCGTTGATTCCAGGGGGGCCTGATCTGGCCAATCTTCTCGAGAACGCGGCCCGAAATAAGAATGGGGTGCGCATCACCGAGGAGCAAATTAACAGCTACCTTCGGCGGACTCTGATATTTGAGCAGGAGGGATGGTTTAAGAGCTTCGTCTCCGCCCGGGGGGTGTGGGTGAGATTACAGGAAAATATTGTGGAGGTAATTATCGAGCGTGAAGTCTGGGGAAAGCGCCACACAATTTCTATGCTTCTGCAGCCGGAGCAGACGAAGCAGCAGGATGGCCGGATCAATACGACTGTAAGTCGTGGAAAAGGTAAATGGGGCCGTACGCGTGTTCTTAACGGGTTTATGCTCCTCACTAATTCATCNTTTGTCTCTCTGCGCGGAGCTTACTCAACCGAGACCCAGCAGATATGGGANATGTTTNGGGGAAGGTTTCAGATTAAGGTGTCGGATGGAGTTCTCGAGTTGTCTCCGCCCGAACAGGATCTCCCCGGCGCGCCGTCTTGATAATTCCTGATNCAGCTAGTCTGGATTAACNCGAAACTGAGGAGGGGGNATGNGACTGTCNCTCTGAAATNCNGTGACTTCTTGCAATTCGAGATCTGGTGAGGCANTAANGNNCTTCTTNGTNNGCGTGAATCTTGTTCGTCGATCTTTAGNCTGCATCTTGTGGNTTNTCTGTATTCTGCCTGAGATTCAAGGCCAGGGTGAGGGGCCTTCTNTAGAAGATGTGCCNCAGCCCGGAGTCGCAGGCCAAGCACCTGCGCCCTCAANAGCGGNTGAACTGTCCGANGAAGGNGATTCGCGAAAGCCGGCCACGAGAACCGAGAGCGAGTCGCGCCAGTTCGTTGTCTATGGGGCGGATTTTTCAACTCGCGTGGCTCTGGCTTCCCTCGCAGAAGATACGCGNGTGGCTCTCATGCAAACNATCGGGAAAGANGATGAACAATGGGAGCACTCCATTGTCATNCAGCTCCGTGAAGAGGAGGGNCCGATCAAGACGGCATATTTCGAGGTTCCCGGAGGATATCGAATTCAAATCGAGATCTCNCTCGCCCGAGGAAAGCCCGTCGGNCTGGAGGGNGCTCTCCTCGAGCTCTTNCTGATTGAATACGGACTNAGAGATCNTGCAGGTGAGGCCGTGGAGTCGGTCGGGGTTCCGCNTTGGCTGGTAGAGGGAATGCGAGAGAGTTTCCGGTGGGGAGAGGGTGTGCGCGAGTANGGAATGTANCNGGCGCTCTTCGATAAGAATGAACTTTANCCTGTNGAAAAAATCATGNGGGTCCAGCGNCTCGAGGGNATGGANCCNATTTCAAAAGCTGCATTTCAGGCTTCNTCCGGGGCGCTGGTNATATCCCTGCTTGAGCAGGATGNAGGGCAGGAATCAATGNGGANGATGCTGGGGGAGCTTTCAACCTTTGAGGGCGATCAAGTGGCGTTAGTNAGGAAGCATTTCCCNGGGATGAANCTGGGTCCGGAAAGCCTTTCAAANTGGTGGGCCCTGCAGCTGGCGCAAATGGCAGAAAAGCCATTTCCATATGTGCTTACCATCAATGAGACAGAGAGGCGGCTACAGGAGCTTTTGGAGGTGCGTTTTAATGATTCCTCCGGAAGCCTGATCGCGATAGGGGCGTCTGATCTCCGGGATCTCCTGGCACTTCCAATCAGGGAGAGGGAAACTCGTATTCTCCCTTTGGCTGAGAGGGTTCGTCAGTTTTATTACCGCGCGTTTCCCGCGCATCGGCCCGTTGTGCGGGAATACCTTCTGATTCTTGGGGAGATTGTCGCTGACAAGGATGAAGGGCTTGCGAAACGCCTCCAGGACCTTCAGTCCGAGCGAAACCGCCTCGCGGCACTAGGGAATAGGACGAGGGACTATCTGGAGTGGTATCGCATTACGAGCTCTGAGGAATTGACCGGCGAATTCGACAGTTTTATTGAATTAAAAAACCGATTGGAGGCCATATCTGGAAAAAATGAGGGGCCAATTGGTGTCTATATGGATTCCATGCAGCGCCTTTTTTCAGAACAGGCCAGGCCTCAGTCGCCTTGAGGAGTTCGGGAGAATTGATGGCTTTAGGATCTGTTCGTGGTTGCCTTCAGGCTCGAGATCCTCGGTCTTAAAGAGGTGGTGAAAAACCTAATTGGCGNGGCNCCGTNTTNAAAATAATCCTTANTTTGGGAGAAGNCGGGGGATTGGAGGGAATCTGATTATTCNGTGNTGACGGTCTGCAGGCTTTNGCGGGCAGTTTCCATTATGAAATTTGCTGCTTTCCTTGCCGCGTTAGGCCGGGCNTGNAGNGAAAGGTTCCTTTTCTGNNTGCGCCACTGGGAAGCTTGCTTGGTGAGNAGTTCATCCAGTGCAGTTGCAAGAGTGGCTTCGGTAGCNGCAAGAGATCCACCCNCAATTTTCTGNAGAAGCTGAAGGTTGCCCTCNTCCTGTCCGGGNACGAGATGCCTGATNAGCATGGGGCAGCAGGCAGCNAGTGACTCATGCACTGTTGCTCCNCCTGCTTTTCCTATCACNAGNTGATGTTCACAGAGAAGTTGTGGCACCTTCCGGGNCCAACCTTTAATTCNGACTCTGCCTGGANAGCGTTTTCTTATTTCACNGGCGAGGGGGTAAAGNCGTCGCAGGTTTCTTCCGAGNACGATGGTTAGCTCGGTGGGCCATTGTTGGTNATNAAGGATGATNTGGGCGGTATCGCGCATCGCTGNCTTGCTCGGCGTTGGAAAATATAAAANACGNAANGGAGTTGCCGANNTGGTTGGAGAAAGAGGTTTAAGGGTNTCCAGAAGTGGATTTACGGGAAANCCAATATCGAGAATCNTNTNCCCGGAAATNTTCTTCGCGACCATTGNGTTTTTTGTTTCCTCATCNGTGACGAGCCAGAAATCAGTTGGGGCTTTGCGCCATGAGGCATTAATTTTNATCGAGTCCGTGACGATAGTNATAACGGGCCGTGGCCTGCCGCCATCCCTGACGTAGTCTTCAAAAAAGTAGGGAAAAAGAGGAAAGGTGGAGACGATAATATCNGGNTCNAACTTGTCNACCNGATGGGCGAAAGTCTGTTGCATCCGGCGCCTGAAAGGAAATTTNTGCTGNGAGAAATCTCTTTGTTCGACNCCGTCATAGATCTTCTCCCACGTGCGTGGTAGATAGGTNGTGATNAANCGATAGGTTGCGCGCAGGAGATTGTTGAATNTNGGAGTNGCCTCTGCGGANGGATCNATGATCAGGGAGTCAGCCTGACCGTCCAAGGCNATGGCGATTCCACGCGCAGCAGTGTTGTGCCCGTCGCCGAATCCTGCNGTTGCGATTAGCACGCGGACTGGGCGGGAAAGGCTCATCGGAATCAGTTGTAGGACAGAGCACAGCCTTCGGCCAGTAACGACTTGTGAATATTTCTCCCTTCGAAGTTAAAGGTCTAGGGTTGTCAGAGACGGTAATTAGGAGCACTCTGGAGCATCTCCAATGGCTGAAGAAAAAGGACTTGGAAAGCGAAGCGAGGATTTAACTCCAGATGACTCCTCTCAGGTGATTCGCCTGCCGGTCGAGAGTGATAGGGGGGAGAATAGGCTGGAGATGCGAAGAGATTTAAGGCCGGAAAACTCTTCTGTGGAAGGCAAGCTGCCTGGTTCGGAATTGCCCGGCGATGGCGATCTTGGGCCAGATGCTGGGGCGGAAGATCTTGGGGTAGGATGGGATACTCCGGAAGGAGAGAGTAAGAGTGTGATTCCAATGGGATGGCTGGCATTAATAGTGATTTTTCTGATTCTCCTTGGGGGGTGGGGGGTGATCACTCTGAATAAGGGATCGGCCCATTTGCGGAGCCAAGATATGGCCGCTGATAGGCGGGATAAGGACGCGGCCTTCGAAACAGAATCTGCTGAGAGGTGGCTTGAGCGTCTGGAAATACGAGTGGATGGCTACCTGGGTGCATTTTCGGTTGAGGAAAAGGCTCGGTATGTGAGAAATCCGAAAAGGGTGTTTCCTTTGATGAGAGATTATTACCTGCGTCATACATTGACGACAGGGAGGGTGCGCACGATCGAGAACATCCGGCCGACTGAGGTAGGCAAACGCCCTTTCTTCGTTGTGGAAGTATCTGTTGAGGGGCAAGACGAGGCAGAGTTGTTGCTGGTGGAGGATTGTAAGGATGGTGAGCTCCGCTTTGACTGGGAGTCGGAGGTGACTTACCAGCCAGTGGGAATTGCTGACTACCTTGAGAGTAAGCCCACTGAGCCGTTGGTTTTCCGGGCATACGCACGGATGGACTCGTTCTACAGCTTTGAGTTTTCTGACCAGAACCGCTATCAGTCCTTCAAGCTTACTTTCAGGGAGGATGATGAGTTTCTCTTTGGGTATGCCGACAGGAGAAGTGTTGAAGGTCGTGGGCTACTTGCGCTTCTCGAGGAGAAGGGGGAGGGGCTCCCTGTCCTCCTGCGGTTGCGCTTTTCTCCGGATACAAAGTCGAGGCGCTCCGTCCTGATCGAGGAAGTCCTCGCAACCTCCTGGGTATGGTCCGGAGAAGAGAGCTAGATTACGGAGCCGTAACGATTGCAATCAGTCTGGTTGCGGGGCCGGTTCGGTGGTGATAGAACCTTTCATCCCGACGGTTTTATCTGATCTGCGTCGGTCTATTTGTTAACATATCTGAGAATGAAGAAAGTAATCCGACTATTAGGGATAGCGGCAGTCGTTACCCATGCGCTGATCGCTCAGGGAGCCGAGGCTCAGGAGGCACCTGCGGTTTTTGGTAGTTACCTTGCACCGGGAGTCGCGGCAAGGGGGCAGATGGTTGTGGTCGAGCCGCCAAAGGGGATTAATCAATATGTTGCAAAGGTGGAAGAGGCCGCTCGGGCGGACCCAGAGTGGTTTAAAGTTTATTCAAAGAGTGCGAAGCCCGGCATTCCTTTGCCTTTTCATGAAAAGCTGGGTTTAAGCAAAGAGGATTATGCGTCCTACAACAAATTGTGGGACGAGAGAAAGATGGTCGCTTTGAAGGATGGTAATGTGGTGGTGAGACTGGAGCAGTCAAAGCCGGGTGAATGGATGATCCGTGTTTCGGGGAAGGGAGCGCCTCTTTCCCTCCTGCGTTACCAGCAGGGCAAGGATGTTGTGAAATCACCCAATGGAGAGCTTGTCCGGCTCGACGATATTGATGCTGATCCCCGGAGTATTCTTGGGAAGTGGACCGGCCACGAGTGGAGATTCCAAGAAGAGGATACCCTTGGAAAAATAAAGGAGAATTTTGGTATTGGGGCATTGGTTGGCACCAAATGGGCAATTCTTGTCTACCGGCTGCAAGAGACCTCTTCTACGGGAAAGCTTCTCTTTGACAGGAGCATGGTGATCAGGTTCCCCATGAAAGGAAAATAGCGCCTCCTCGTTTTTGAAAAATAGTCGGCGAGCATCTTTGTGCAATCTGGGCATCCGCTGGTGTGTGGTGCCTTTGATGGCCTTCTTCGCGGGATCCCTCCTCATCTCCAATCTGGCTTTGCAGATGGGAGTGGTTCGCGGAAAGCTCGAGAGAAAGCTGGAGAAGCGGAGTGGTGTCAGTTGGGCGATTGGATCTCTTTCGTGGACACCATGGACAGGGGTGCAGGTCCGACATGTTGCGGTTGAGGCGCCGGCGCTCGGAGGCAGTCCAGCCGCACGCCCGTTATGTCGTGCCGAGCTGGATTTAAAAGTGCACTGGAGCTCCCTGCTTCGTGGGGCATTAGATCTAAGAGAGGTTCGGGTTCGAAGTGGGCAGATCGCAATTCCAATGGAATTGCTTTTCCTGCTTCCCAGTGAAGAAGTCCAGTCCACGGTGGGGCCATCAGAACCTTCGCTTGTTCCTGTGCCCCGGCCGGAAAGGAAGGAGGATCTGCCCGAGCCAGCAAAAAAAAAGCAGAAGCCGGGGCCATCCACAGGTCATGAAAAAACGGGCTCCGCGGTAGCCTCAACTTTCAGGATCATTATAGATCAATGCGACTTGGAGGTGTATTCCAATGAAGCGAAGGGAACTCCCGCATTGAAGCTGCGCAATTTCAGCGGTGAATTGCCCCTCGGTGGAAAAGATGCCTCCGGGTTAATCAGGTGTGAGGGAATCTCCATCGGTTCACAGTTTTTCAAGGTGAACTGGGCTAGCCCAGTTCAATGGAAGCATCCTTCTCTCAATCTTCCCCCAGCGGAAATCGTGTGGAATGGTTTTACGCTTCGTAGCGAGGGTGTTCTCCAAATGACTCGGACGCCCCGTTTTGCTGCCCGGATTGATATTCCTGCAAGCGAGTGGGCCTCTGACAGTGGGGCTTTCCCATCTGCCCTGGGGCTCAAGCTTCAGGCGAAGCGATTGAGTCTTAGAGGTGCCCTGAATGGTAACCTTGCCCGATTGTCCAGCTGGAAGGGTGATCTGGCGGTGGAGGCACGTGGTGTCGCTCTGGGCGGAGATAGAAACGGGCAAGAGGTTTTCTTCAATGAAGGACGGATGATAGCGACGGTGCGTGGAGGGCGATTTAATCTTCTTGAGGCCCGACTCCAGAGTGAACGTTTGTCTTTTCTTGGTAACGGCGCTCTTCTGCCCGATGGTCGGCTCGGAGGGGTGATGCGTGTCGTTGCTGATCAGGATTACGCTGCACTACTTACACGGTTTGCGATCGGAGCAATGTGGACGGGCGGGTGGACCCGGTCCTGGCTGGCGCCAATGGAAACTCCGGACCGATACTACAGGGACATAATATTGCAGGGAACAGTGAATCAGACGATGGTCGATGTGGGGCGTAAAGGAGAGGCTATGGACTTAGCACAGGCATGGAATCGGATGCGTACGTTTCTGAGAAAGGAGGCTCTTGAGCCAGAAAAGAGAACAACAGCCAGACCTGCTGAACAAATATTTCCCCAATGAGAGTAATTGCAGGCAGGGCGCGGAGAATTTCTCTGAAGGTGCCGCCCCATTTAACGCGTCCCAGCACTGACCGGCTGAGAGAGGCCCTTTTTTCCATCCTGCAGGGCCGCCTCCAAGGAGCTAGAGTTTTGGATCTTTTTGCGGGCTCCGGAGCTCTTGGCATAGAGGCTCTGAGCAGGGGGGCGAAGGAAACTGTTTTTGTAGAGCAAAGCCGGCCCGCAGCCCGGTGTATCCGGGAGAATCTAGAGAAAGTGGGTTTGGCGGAGTGGGGCAGAGTTCAGGAGCGAGATGCTGTTGCCTATCTGCATGCAGCTGCTGAGGTTTTTGATCTTATTATGGCAGACCCTCCATACGCATCAAATAGTAGCAGAGATTTTGCCAGCGAGTTAATGCGGGACCCATCTCTACCAGAGCGATTGTCAGATGGTGGCATGGTTGTCATTGAGGTTGAGTCTAATCGGGAAGAGATGGAGGCCCCGGGATGGCAGATGATCGATTGCCGGACCTACGGAAGGAGCTCGATTCTGTTTTACGCTCGGGAGTAGTCTCGATAGCTTCAAAAGCAATGAACCCGTGGGTGCGGTTACTCTACAACGTTCTCCTGCCTGTTTTCTGTCTTCTCGCTGCGCCTGCATGGATACTTAAGATGGCTCGCCGGGGAGGTCTGGACTGCGGTCTTCTCCAGCGGATCGGAATTTACCGGGGCCCTTCTGAGAGTGAGCCTCAGGGAGTGGTCTACGTTCATGCGGTGAGCGTGGGAGAGGTGCGAATGGCGCTTCGGTTGGTTGAGCGATGGAATCAGCGGGATAGCCCAAGGCAGTTTGTTATCGCGGCTACAACCTCAACAGGGTTTCAGTTGGCGAAGAGGGAGGCCTCCGAAGGAGTGCGAGTTATCTACAGCCCCTTGGATCTCCCTCCTGTTCTTCGAATTGTTTTTAATCGCTTCAAGCCTGCCCTGATCGTTCTTATCGACTCTGAGATCTGGCCGAATCTTCTTCACCTCAGCAAGCAGCGGGGCGTCCCTGTTGCTCTCGCCAATGCGCGATTGTCTCAGCGTTCAGCGCGGCGATACGAACGGTTGAAGTGCTTAACGGCTCCCATGCTGGGTCAGATCAGAATTGTTTGCGTGCAGGCAGCAGAGCACGCGCAAGACTGGACAAGGATTGGGGTTTGTCGGGATCGTCTTGTCATTACCGGGAGCCTCAAGTTCGACCTCGATGGCGTCCAAGCTCCAATGAAGAGAGCCGAGTTCAGGGGGATGCTCGAGAGTTTTGGCTCGGCAAGACCGGTGGTGCTGGCTGCCAGCACCCACCATGAGGAGGAGCGTTTTCTGGCCGAGGCCATTCGGGAAGTTCCCGGAGCATTAGCGGTATTGTTGCCCCGCCATATGGAGCGACGGCGAGAGGTGCAGTCCGATCTCGAAACTGCGGGGTTTGAGGTGATTTTGCGGAGTAACTTCACGCCTCCTGAGCAGCCGGATGCAGCGGTTCTGCTGGTAGATTCCACCGGGGAACTCGGGGATTGGACCGCCCATGCTGACATTGTGGTGATTGGAAAAAGTTTTCTTGGTCGGGGGGGGCAGAATCCAGTTGAGGCTGTATCGGCGGGTGTGCCAGTGGTCTGTGGCCCGCACATGAGTAATTTTGAGCCGTTGTTCTCGGAGCTCCGCAACGCTTCGGCAATTGAGTGCGTCAGTCAGGTAGAAGTCGCGGAGAAGCTGCGAGCCATTCTGGCATCGGAGCAACGACGTCGGAGTCTTGTTGCCAATGCCAGAGCTACAGTCGATCAGCACCGTGGAGCCACGGATCGAATTATCATGCAGCTCGAAGAGCTTATAAAAAAATCCTCAGGGGAGAATCCTGACTAGGACCTTCAGAAGGGGTGGGCGCGGGTTTGTTGGTGTGATTTTAACCTTACCTGGAACGGGGGGACTGCAGTCTTCGGAGCTCTTCAATTTTTTTCTGCTCCAGATATGCACGAAGCTTGCGAATAACGGCGACATCAGGATCTGCCTCAGGATTTACAAAGGGATTGTTGGATCCATACCATGACCATGGGCCACGGGGGACACTCCCGAACTCGACGAAACGCCAGTGAACCCTGTCGCCGGACTTCAGACCCATGTAATCGCGGACAGCTGGGGAAACATCAATCCCGGCGTTTTTGCTGCGTGGAGGCTGGCCTTTAAACACGTATCTCCAGTCATCGGTCACCCAGGGACCACAGTCTTCCCACTGGGCGTAGCAGACCTTTGGGCCATTATAGAGCTGGATCCAGCGGCCCTTGCAGACAGATTGTCCGGGGCTGGGGCTATAACGGTAAAACCACGGAATGACACGAGAGGCCTCTGGGCGATGGAGTCGATGATTCAGACAGTCGTTGTACGGCAGGGCGACGTAAAATGAATTGAGGCCGGGCCGAAATGCCTTAGGCGCATAATTGGCTCGCGCTGCTGGATTTGGATCGTCGTAACCTCCATAGTTTTTTTCCCACTCACCGTCCCACGATGATTGATGGTTGGAAGTGGTGTTGCGCCCGCCGGGTTTTTCGCCGATCCAGAAAATTGTGGCTGTGATGTTTTGTTGCCAGGGATAAACCGTTTTACGGTATTGATATGGATTTGGTGGTGCCGCTGTCGGTGAGGTCACCCTGGGTCCTTGCTGGGACCAGATCGGCAGCATCCCAAACCAGTGGGCGAGAATTATCAGGCAGAGGAGCTGGATTAGAGGGTGTCGTCTCGAATTTGCAGGCATAGAAGATGATAAAATCATGCTCTTTTTCGCTTCCCGTTCACTTGATCAGGATTCGCTCCGTGAGGTCTCCTACCATCACATCAAATTCCCCCGGCTCCAGGACGGAGGTGCTCTCCAAGTTGTGATAGGCAAGCTCCTTGACTGGTATCTTGAAAGTGACGACTTTGGATTCTCCGGCCTTGAGTTCAATCTGGCTGAAGGCTCGAAGACGCTTTACCTGAGGGGTAATCGAGGCAAAGAGATCGCGGGTGAAAACGTGCACGGTCTCCTTGCCTGCGCGTGATCCCGTGTTGGAAACCCTGACCGAGAGAAGGATCTCGTCGCTCTTCGTCAGGGTGGACGATTTCAACTTGAGATCACTGAAGGCAAAAGAGGTATAGCTCAGGCCATGTCCGAATTCGTAAAGGGGATTAAAGCCGGGAGTTTCCTTATCGGGACCCACGCTGTCGCTATGCTTGTGATCGTAGGTCAGGAGGCTGTTTGGGTGGCGGGGGTAGGTGAATGGCAGGCGTCCCGAGGGATTGAATTGACCGGTTAGTAATTCATAAAGTGCTTTTCCTCCGTGAGGACCGGGCTGTCCTGCGTAGACGATTGCATGGCAGTGGCCTGCTATCTCAGTGATAAGACGCGGACGATTCCCGAGAAGAACGAGGATCAGCGGTTTTCCGGTAGCAAGACGCCGCACCAGGCGAAGCTGGTTATCCGGCATCGAAAGGTCAGGAATATTGCCAGGTGTTTCAGTGCTTGGTTTTTCTCCAAGGACACAAACCACCACATCCGCATTCCGCGCCTTGTTCATCGCATAGTCAAAGTCGGTAGAGCCATCCCACTGCGCACCACGGGCCCACAGGACGTTTTCGCGGCCGTATCCATCGTTAAAGGACTGCAGAATAGTCTGAAGACCTTCCGGGTAGGCTTCCTCATCTGTTCCCTGCCAAGTGTAGGACCACGAGCCATGAAGAGCCGCAAGGGAGTGGCATCCCGGTCCGGTAAGAAGGATCTGGCCCTTTTTTTCTAGGGGTAGCACACCTTTGTTCTTGAGAAGGATAAGAGATTCCCGGGCCGCTTGGAGAGATAGTTGGTGGGCCTCTTCACTGCCGATTTCCCCAGCACTAGAGGCAGGTGGGACAGGCTCATTGAAGAGCCCAAGGGAAAACTTCATCCGGAGAATCCGTCGCACAGATTCATCCAGTCGACTCTCGGGGATGGCTCCTTCCTTTACCAGCTTGATCAGATTGTTTGAAAAATGAAAATCGTAGGGGGCCATGCACATGTCGATTCCTGCATGTACTGACATCCGAACGGCCTCCTTGAGGTCGGGTGCGACCCGATGTAGATTATGAAGCTTCTTCACATCTTCCCAGTCGCTGACAATTACACCATCGAACTTCAATTCCTCCCGGAGCAGGACGCTCAGCATCTCATGACTAGCATGGATCGGGACCCCATTCACTTCACCAGAATTTACCATGATGGCCTGAACTCCCTGTTCAATTGCGTTCTTGAAAGGGGGCAGGAAATACTCGCGGAGGTAATGTTCGGGAAGTAAGGTCTGGGTGCGATCTTGCCCGCTGGTGGGAAGGCTATAGGCGAGAAAGTGTTTTGCGGTAGCGGCTACGGCCTTTCGGGAGGAGAGGGAGGATCCTTGCAGTCCTCGAACTGAGGCCTCTGCCATGACCGTGGTAATGTGGACGTCTTCTCCGAAGGTCTCGACGTAACGTGACCATACGGGTTGTCTGCCAACATCCAGGGAAGGTCCGAAATTCCAAGGGATTCCAGCTGACCGGGTCTCTAGCGCGGTCACTGCATGGCAGCGTTCAACAAGAAGGGGGTTCCGGGTTGCCGCTAGTCCCAGATTGTGTGGGAACAAGGTTCCCTCCCTTACGTAATTTGCTCCATGGACACTATCTATTCCGTAGAGAATAGGGATCTGAAGTCGGGTTTCCTCAGTAGCGAGAGTCTGAACCTGAGTGAGAACTTTCCGCCATTGCTTCGCGCTGAAGGCTACGTTGTGAACATTTAGAATGGACCCAACATGCTTGTTAATGAGCGCATGGCGGAGCTTGTCCATATCGAATTGGTGAGCTTCTGGATTTTCGGAAGTGGCTTCACTGCTTGATATGGCCCCAAGAGTCAGTTGAGTCATCTGTCCAGCTTTCTCCTCCAGCGTCATCTTACGGAGCAGGGAAGAGACTTGCTCCTCGGTTTCTTCCTCAGCCAGCGAGAGACTGGGGAGGAGGAAGCTGAGCTGAAGGGATATTAGCAGGCGGAAGAGAGCGCGCGGAGAAATGCCCATGCCCCTGAATAAAGCAGACATAACGGCAGAGGCAATTGCAGCCTTTGAAGATGCTTTACTCTGGCATGCTGTTCAGGGCGGTCCTTTCCAGTGCCGTTGGGTCCCGGTAACCTTTTCTGCTCAGGGCCTGCAGATGATGGTGTCCTGTCTGAGCTTAGAGTCTGTCCCCGGGTAATCGAGGGTGTAGTGTATCCCGCGTGATTCTTTGCGCTGCATGGCGCAGTCCACTACCAGAGAGGCAACTGTCACAAGATTCCGGAGTTCGAGAATGTCCGAATTGACCCGGTATCCCCAGTAGAAATCACGTACTTCCCGGGCCAGGTTCCGAAGACGAAAGCTCGCTCTCAGCAGCCGCTTATCGGTCCGGACGATTGAAACATAGTCCCACATGGTGCGACGAATCTCGTCCCAATTGTGGTAGATGTTCACAAGTTCATCAGGAGGGGCCGTGTCCCCGTGTTCCCACTCGGGGATGGGCGGATCAGGTGCGCTCTCCCTCGAGTCCAGATGCGGGATCATGGCCGCCAGGGCTTTTCGAGCCATGACGTTGCCCTCAAGCAGGCTATTGGAGGCCAGTCGATTGGCTCCGTGTAGTCCAGTGCACGCGGCTTCTCCGATGACAAAGAGACCGCGAAGGTTGGTGGCGCCATCGGGTTTGGCTACGACGCCGCCGCATTGATAGTGTGCGGCGGGGACGACCGGGATTGGTGTTTTCTCGGCATCATGGCCGAATTCAAGAAGGGTCTTGTAGATGAAGGGAAACCTTTCAGCGATGAATCCAGCGGGCTTGTGGGTGATGTCGAGGTAGACGCAGTTTGCGCCGGTTTTCTTGATTTCGGTATCGATCGCGCGAGCTACGATATCCCGAGGGGCAAGAGAGCCTCGCTGATCGTAGCCAAGGGTGAAATCCTCACCCTTGTCGTTCAGCAAGACCGCTCCTTCCCCCCTCAAGGCCTCTGAAATCAAGAAGGAGCGTGCCTCCGGCCCGGTCGCAGCGGGATTGTAAAAACAGGTTGGGTGAAACTGGATAAACTCCATATTTGCGATCCTGGCGCCTGCGCGCCATGCCATGGCGATACCATCGCCTGTAGCTGCGTCCGGGTTTGTGGTGTAGAGGTAGATCTTGCCGCAGCCACCCGTAGCGAGAACGACCCTGTTGGAACGCAGA
Organism: Roseibacillus sp.; assembly: GCA_002729275.1. GTDB lineage: Bacteria > Verrucomicrobiota > Verrucomicrobiia > Verrucomicrobiales > Akkermansiaceae > Roseibacillus_B. Next base: position 34,556 of record PBTP01000015.1, read on the forward strand.
ATACTTACCTCCCCGGTAGTCTTTTCCAGAACGTAGGCTCCAACCACTCGCTCGTCAGTAACGCTGCCTAGCTTGTCGGTAGTTATAAGGTCAATGGCCATATGATCGGCCAGAATGGTCAGGCCGGGAGTCCGGCGGGCGGTTTCCAGCAGAGATGAAGCGATTTCATGGCCGGTCGTGTCCTTGGAATGAAGAACACGGCGTTTTGAGTGCCCACCTTCCCGCCCGAGGGAGTAGCGATCTCCTTTCTGATCAAAGTCGGAGCCCCAGGAGACCAGTTCATCGATCGTTTGCTCGCCCTCTTCAATGATGGACCTGACGGCCTCTTCGTTACACAGCCCGGCGCCGGCATCGATAGTGTCACTAATATGTTTCTCCACCGTGTCGCCCGGATCGCGGAGGACCTCTGGGAGAACGGCAGAAATTCCTCCTTGAGCCCAGGCGGTGTTTGAATTCAAGACTTCATTCTTAGTGATCAAGATAACAGATCCGTGTTCGGCTGCCTTGATCGCAAAAGAGAGGCCAGCGATGCCGCTGCCAATAACCAGAAAGTCTGCTTTCATTGCCGGGAGTATCCTTTGACTCTAAAGGAGCGAAGAACAAGCCGGTTATTGAGTTATTGGTTGTGGAGACTTTGTAAACCTTCTCATACTGGAGCGAGAGATGAATCTCAGTGTTTGCGAAACCAAGAAGAAGCTCGGTTCAGCTGCTGCAGCGGCTGGAGCTGGCAAAATTCGTGAAGCTCTGGCGACTAGAGAGGAGGTTTCGATTGTGATGGCTTCTGCCGCTTCCCAGTTTGAAGTTATTGAGGCTCTTTTGAGAGAGACCGATATTGAGTGGGGCAGAATCGTCCTGTTTCATTTGGATGAATATATCGGCCTTGAAGAGGACCACCCGGCCTCCTTCAGCAGATTTCTCCGAGACAGATTTATCGACAAATTGCCTCGGGAGCTGAAACGCTTCCATGCTATCAATGGCTGCGCGGAACCCAGGTTGGAATGTGCAAGACTGGGAGTGATGATTGAGAGAAGAGACCCCGTGGTTGCATTTATTGGGATTGGTGAAAATGGTCATATTGCCTTTAACGATCCACCTGCAGACTTTGATGCCAAAGCACCCTACATTGTTGTGGAGCTTGATGAAGAGTGTCGGCAGCAGCAGGTAGGAGAGGGCTGGTTTCCAGAACTGAAATCAGTGCCCGAACATGCAATTTCGATGTCGGTAAGACAGATCCTGAAGGCAGAGAGAATTATCTGCACGGTTCCCGATGTTCGAAAAGCACCCGCGGTGCGAAGTGCAATCGAGGAAGAAGTGAGTCCTGAAATTCCGGCAACCATCCTGCAGCAGCACTCCGATTGCAGGCTTTTTCTGGATGATCCGTCAGCAAGCTTGCTCACAAGATGAAATATTTTGACCTCCAGGTGAACGGATATGCCGGAGTTGATTTTAATTCCAATACTCTGACGACAGAAGAGGCGAAGCGGGCTTGCTCCGCACTGGAGGAAGATGGGACCGAGGGAATTCTCGCCACTGTAATTACGGACTCAGTTGAGGCGATGAAGGCCAAAATACGGAGAATCGTTCGAGCGCGGGAAGAAGACGAGACCGTACGAAGGGTGGTAGTCGGAATCCATATCGAGGGACCTTTCCTGAATCCTGCGGAGGGATTCATCGGGGCTCATCCCCGGGGTCAGGCGCAGCCGGCCTGCGTAGATGTCATGAAGGATCTCATGGATGCGGGAGAGGGCCTCACAAGGGTTGTGACTCTTGCACCGGAATGTGACATGGGATTGGCGACTACTCGATATCTGGCAGGGCAGGGAGTGGTAGTGTCAGCCGGACATTGCAATCCCTCAATGAATCAGCTTCAAGCATCGATCGACGCTGGCCTGAGGATGTTCACGCATTTGGGAAACGGTTGCCCACAGTATCTGCCAAGGCATGAAAATATAGTGGAGCGGGTGCTGAGCCTCTCCCAGAGCCTGTGGGTGTGTTTTATCGGTGACGGAATTCATGTTCCAGGTTTCGCTCTGAAGAACTATCTCAGAGCCGCCACGCTGGAGCGCTGCCTTGTGGTGACCGATGCGATCTCAGCAGCGCGCTGTGGGCCGGGTGGCTACACCTTGGGTGATCGGGAGATAAAAGTCGGGCCAGATGAAGTTGCGCGGTCTCCCGATGGCTCTCATTTCGTGGGGTCCACGGCAACGATGCCACGAGTGGAAAGAGTCCTAAGAAACCTTGGGTTTAACGACAGCGATGTCACCGGATTGTGTCGTGACAGGCCCCGCAGGGCGATTGGCTACTAACGGGGCCAGGTCTTCCCGGCAGCTAATGATTGGTTATTGCGGACTGGTAAGTCAGGCTGACTGGTGAAACTTAGTCAGGATAGTTTTCCATGAGAATTTTCGAAAGAGTAAGGTCTGTTGGTCCGGCCATTATCGTGGCAGCAGTTGTGCTTGGGCCGGGAAGCATTCTTGCGAGTTCGCGAGTGGGTGCTGAATGGGGGTGGGCAGGAGTCCCGTTTCTGGNCCTTGCCGTCATTTTGATGGTTGGAATGGTTGCCCTCTCAGCGCGTCTCGGAGTGATTTACAAGGGAAGCATGTGTGATGAGATCGCTGCCCGCNTGGGNCGCAAAGCAGCCTNGGGAGTGGGAATCGTTCTCTTCGGNATCGTTGCGCTGTATCAATCNAGCAATAACCTTGCCCTGGGNGTTGGACTGGAACCTCTTTTTGAACATGAAGGAGAAAGTCTGCCACAGGGATGGGTTCGGTGGCAGGTGCTCATTTTGCTCATCGCGAATTCAGTGATCATATCCTGCCTGTATCTTATGCGGTCGCTCTATTCGGCGGTGGAAAGGGCGATGAAGATTCTGGTTCTTTTGATGATTGGAGCTTTTACCCTTAATCTTCTTGCCGCTGTGNTCGGCGATGCCCCGGAGCGCAATGCCCCGGTCATGGAAAAACGCGATTGGCTTCCGGTGATCGCGCTTGTTGGGACGACCTTTTCAATAGGGGGAGCATTTTTTCAGAGTTATCTGGTCAGAGAGAAGGGATGGAATATCCGGAACCTGCATCAGGGAACGTTCGACTCTGCAGTGGGGGTAGCCGTGCTTGGGGGAGTTTCAGGGGTAATCATGATTACCTCCCTGTTGATCTTTTACCGTGTTTCAGATGCTCCGGGGAGCATCCAGATTAGTGCTCTTGCCCGCCAGTTGGAGCCGTTGTTTGGTTCCGGNTCAAAATATGTGTTTTGTGGGGGATTCATGGCAGGAGCAATGAGCTCTTTCATGGTGAACGCGGCNATAGGTGGAACGGTTCTCTCCGATAGTATTGGAAANGGGNCCAGCATGCAGGGGAGATGGGCGCGTCATTTTACAGCACTGGCACTTGTGGTGGGAATGNTGGTCGCGATTTTTGGGATCATTTGGAAAGAAAGCCGCGANNCCCTNATGCTGGGGGCTCAGGCGCTGACGGTTTTTGGAATCCCAGCGCTGGGTCTCGCGATGCTCTACCTGGCTACGCGGCCTGGNCTTACTGGTCAGCGAAGAGTGCCCGGGATCTTAAAGCTTTTGGCGGTTGCAGGTATCCTCGTAGCGGTGCTGCTTTCTGCCCGGAAAGTCGTGGGGTGGTTTTAGTTTCAGCTTCGGGGTTCTGCTGGCCTAGATCTCGATATTGTCAATTAGGCGGACCTCATCGTAAGTTACGGCGGTGGCAAGGAGGGCAGGTCCGGCGACTTTTGCCAGTGGCATAAGCGTTTCGCGATCGATGATCTCAAGATATTCAATTCCCATTTCGGATGGAGCGTTCTCGACAAGATACTTACGCGCAGTCTGAAGGTATGCTTCACGCCGTTGCTCCCCTGTTTCTCTGATATCCCGGGCACAAAGAAGAGCTCTATGAATACGTGAGGCATCCTTCCGGTGCTCAGGCCTCAGCATGAGATTNCTCGATGAGAGGGCAAGGCCATCCGGTTCCCTCACAGTCTCAACACCATGTATCCGCACGGGAACACCAAGATCACGAACGAGACGCCTGATGATTGCAAGCTGCTGGTAGTCTTTCTTGCCAAAGATAGCGTCAGAAGGTCGCAGGGTGTTGAGAAGTTTCAGGACGACCGTGCAGACTCCTTCAAAATGNCCGGGGCGAGTGGTCCCACACAAGGTGCGGGAGAGAGCGTTTTCGACTATCGAGATTGAGTGATCGGCGGCGTAAAATTCTTCAGGAGAAGGAGCGTATACTGCGTCGACACCAAGACCGTGACAGAGCAGGAGATCTGCCTCGAGGGTTCGAGGGTAGGCTGCCAGATCAGATGAAGAATTAAATTGAAGGGGGTTTAGAAAAATTGAAACCGTGACGTTGCCATTATCTCCTGCAATTTCTCTCGCTCTTCGGATCAGGGCGGCGTGCCCCTCATGGAGAGCGCCCATTGTGGGGACGAGAATTAACGGGGAGGGCTGATCCAGTGGGAGGCCGTCCAGTGAAGAAAACTGAATCATGGGAGATGNTCTGTGCGAGGCTCTTGATTAGTAAATGACCTTGAGTTGACTGCGAGGAGCGTTAGGCTGTGGNAGCTTTGAACTCAAGAATTTCAGGGGTGCTCTTTTGTGGGATTGCATGGGCTCTTGGGCCTGAGGCTCAAGGGGAAGGTGTTACNGTGGGAGATGCGGAGAGCCCGGCTGGATTGGAACTCGGCCAGAAAGTAGCAGTGATCGGAGAGGAGAAAAAGTTGCGCACGGCTACGGTCAATATTCAGGAGATTTTTCGATCCTACTACAAGGTTGCGCACGCGGAGGGGGAAATTAATATTGAGCGGGCGCGGGTTCAGAAAGAGCAGAATCAGCATGCGGTTCAGCTGCGGGCGATGGATCAGGTTCTTCGGGAGCTGGAGTGTTCACTTCAGGAATTGAGTGATTCAGATGTCCGGCGTCCGGATCTAGAGAGAGAAAAAGGGGTTCGATTTCATGAGCGAGAGCGGTGGAAGTGGCAAAGAGCCGTAGATTTGAAGAGCAGCCATGCTGACATAAATCGGCGAATGGTGGNGCGAATGGAGGCTCTTCTGGAGGAGATTCGTGGTCTTGTCAGGTTTGAGGCTGAGCGTATGGGCTTTGATCTTGTCTTTGATATTGAGGGGACTGGTAGCTCACAGGTGCCATTTCTGCTTTTCGCCAGGGACGCCCATGACATCACGCCGACAATCATAACCAAACTTGCAGAATCGGCTCCGCAGGGAGCTCAGAGGTGAGGGCTTGGGGTTTGACGGCTTGAGGTTTTTTCTCCAGACTCCTCCGACTACGAAACGCCAAGCACATGAATTTCAGCCAACTCGTTCCTGCCGCAATTACTCTTCTGCTCTTCTCCATGTCCGCTGCCGCGCAGGACAAGTTGAAGATCGCCACGGTAGATATGCAGACGCTTTTCAAGCAGTATCACCGGACTAATGCGGCCCAGAANGAGGTCAATGTCGAGCGGGCGAAGATCCAGCAGAACAACAATGAGCGTCTCGAAACTATTCGCGCGCTGGAGGATGAGTTACAAGGACTCCGCAAACAGCTGGATGATCCCTCTCTGAGCGACAAGAAAAAGCAGGAGCTTTTCAAGGGGTTTCAGATGAAAACTCAGGAGGGTGTTGCGCTGGATCGTGAGCGTCGTGAATTCCTTCAGCGTCGAAACACTGCGCTGAACGAAAAGATGGTTCAAAAGATGCGGGGAATCCTCGAGGAAATACAGAAGCTTGTGGAGGACCGTGCCAAGGCTGACGACTATGATTATGTCTTCGACAAATCTGGCATGAGTACTTCGCAGGTTCCCTTCCTGCTTTATACCAAGGACGCTACGGATATCACCGCTGGTCTGCTTGTGCTTCTGAATAAGGATGCGCCAGCTGCGCCTCCTGCGAGTGGAGAATAAGGGGCTCGATTAGGGCTTCTGGTTATNACACCTTCTGATCGTGGAATTTCAGATCGCGGAAGTGGTCGAGCTGGTCGGAGGATTACTCGTTTCGGGGCAAAAGGATCGGGTGCTGAGCGGAGTGCGGACCCTCAGCGAAGCGGACGAGGCGGACCTAAGCTTTTTTTCCCATCCGAAGTACAGGTCCCAGTTTGATGCGACCCGGGCAGGAGCGGTGCTGGTAACGCCGGATATTCAGTCAGGTCCGGCTGGGGTGGCCCTCATTCAAGTTGACAATCCCTCCCACGCTCTTGCTGCCCTCGTAGAAAAAGTTGANCAACGCCGCAGGGCGTTTGAGCCGGGAGTGCGCCAGGGAGCTCATGTTNCAGAGTTTGCGGATGTAAGTGCCGGAGCCGCGGTGCACGCGGGTGCTGTCATTGAGGATGGAGCGACTATTGGACGGGGTTCAGAAATCCGTTCTGGCGCGGTTATCAGTCGCGACGTGTCAATAGGAGAGGACTGCATTATTCATCATAATGTCAGTGTGCGGGAAGGGTGCATTTTGGGAGACCGAGTGATCCTGCAACCCGGAGCGGTGATAGGCTCTGACGGCTTTGGTTATGAGTTTGTCAATGGTAGACACCACAAGGTGCCTCAGCTCGGTATCGTTGTTCTGGAGAGCGATGTAGAAGTAGGTGCTAACGCATGTATCGACAGGGCTCGATTTGGTCAGACGACGGTTGGCGAGGGAACGAAAATTGATAATCTCGTGCAAGTTGGTCATAATGTAGAGATTGGCAAAAATTGTATTCTCGTTGCGCTTTCAGGTGTGGCGGGAAGTTCTAAACTTGGGGAAAAAGTGACTCTTGCCGCTCAGGTAGGCATCAACGGGCACATTGAAATTGCAGATGGGGTTCAGCTGGGAGGAAAGTCTGGGGCTATGCAGAGTATTGATGAGCCCGGCGTTTATATGGGAACTCCCGCAAAGCCATTTAAAGAAGAGGTGCGCCAGTGGCGTGATCTGACCAAGCTCACGGAGATGCGCCGAGCCTTGAAGGTCTTGTGCGAGGAAGTGGACCGCTTGAAGAAGGTCTGAATCAGTTACAGTGAGAGAGGTTTTCCAGATGAAGGAATAACGGNTCTCTCAACCTGTTTCTCAAACCACTCCAGAGCTGCNGGGTCCCCGTGGACGAGAACGGTCTTGCGAGCATCTGCGGCCTGCATGAAGTCCAGCAGGTGATTCCGGGGCGCATGTCCGCTGAAATCGTAGACCTTCACGCCNCAATTCAGAGGGACACTGGGAAGCTCAGGGTCGAGTTGAATTTCATCCCCAGATTGAGCCGCCCGAATCTTTCCTCCTGGGCTGTCCGGATCGGCATAGCCAACGAAAAGCAGCATGTTNCCTGGCTTATCGATAAAGCCACGAGCGAATCCATTCGACGTTGTCTTTTCCGTCATCATGCCGCTTGANAGAGCGTAGATTGCTCCGCGCTCAAGGGGTATGGGTCTGCGTCCCCGTCGGTTTCCGGTGATGGGATTCATATCCCTCAGGATCTTGAAATCCGTGGCACTGCGACGTGTAGAGCCCGAAAATTTGTCGTAGACTACAGTCATCTTGGTACTCAGCCCCCCAATATAGACCGGGGCGTCTCTGAGGGAGTGGTCTAGCTTGGCCTCATGAATCATGGTGAGAACCTCCTGAGTTTTACCGATTGCAAAAACGGGGATAAGGACNGATCCNCCCTTGTTCAGACACTGCTCAATATCATCGATAAAGCGGACTCTTTCTTTCTTTGGACAGTAAGAGGCCGGTCGGGGGGAATTACCTCTCGTNGTCTCGACTATGAGAGCNTCGAGATTTTTTTCCGCAAGGTCGGGAAAGCGCGCGCCTTTTATNAGAGCATGGTCCTCNAAGCGAATATCTCCGCTATAGAAGAATCGTTTAGAGTTCCCCTCCAGCAAGACTCCTGCGGATCCAAGGATGTGGCCTGCATCGTAAAATGTTGCTTTCGCCGACCCGTTCCAGTCCAGATCAAAAGGCTTTTCGTAATCGCGGGGCTCAATGCGGGGGATCAGTTTGTCGATGGAGCGATGAGTAAAGAGGGGGTAGTCCTCAATGCCCAGTTCTGCTCGCTGAGACTTCATCACATTCACAGAGTTGTGGAGGAGCGCTTCAGCAAGGGCGCATGTCGCGGGGGTCATGAAAACCCGCGCGGAAGGTTGATCACGCACAAGGACAGGAAGCGTGCCGACATGATCGAGGTGGGAGTGAGTAATAATTATGGCGTCGAGACTATCGTATGGGAGGTCCGCGTAACGGGGAATNCTTGCCGGCCCTCTTTCTTTCGGATGCATGCCCGCATCCAGAACGATACGGGTGTCGCCGATCTCAAGCAGGTAGCAATTGGCTCCGATCTCAGTGGTCCGGTTAAGGAGAGTGAAGCGAGCTTCGGGCACGACTTGAAGGCTGGATGGTAGCAGAATGGAGGTTNGCCCCAAATTTCTGCTGGGGGGGTTATCCGGTCGGAAACGTAGCAGGGGGCGGATTCGAACCGCCGACCCAAGGCTTATGAGTCCTTTGCTCTACCCCTGAGCTACCCTGCCANTTAACCCTTGAGGCGACGGGGANTTATATAGTGGGCCCGGCGGTGTCGATACCAAAAAGATCTACGGGGGGGAGTAAACAGTAGAGTTGAGCTTGCCGCGACCTTTCGGGGGAGTAGGAACCAGAGGTCANTTTCGGTCATTTTNAAGGCAGGGGAGGCTCAGCAAATCCGAGAAGAGACCCCAAATNAGGAGAAAACAGGGATTTGAGAGCTCAGGAAGGAGAAATTGTAGATAATTNCTGATGTTTTGGAGCTNGTCGTAAAATTNTTAAAAAATAGGCGAAATAGGCCTTGTCAACAAGGGGCTGACTCCTATAGTCGCGCCCCCCAAAATCGTGGCTGGATTCTGCGCGACATCGCAGAAAACAGCTCAAAAAGCGGTTTACCAGCTCATCGGGTGCAGCTCCGGATAACAGGCTCCTGCGAGGGTAATCCTCGCCGGCCTGCCTCCTGCCACGGTGAGTGTTCAGAGACCAATAGAGATATTCTCAAACAGCAGGAATCATGCCGACCATCAACCAACTCGTCCGTAAAGGGCGCAAGCAGGCAGTCAGGAAATCCAAGTCGCCGGCGCTCTCAAATTGCCCTCAGCGACGCGGGGTCTGCCTCCAGGTCTATACCCGGACACCTAAGAAGCCAAACTCCGCTCTACGGAAAGTGGCGAAGGTTCGTTTAACGAATGGGTTCGAGGTTATCGCCTACATCGGCGGAGAAGGGCATAATTTGCAGGAGCATAGCATTGTTCTTGTCCGTGGTGGCAGGGTTAAAGACCTCCCGGGTGTGAGGTATCACATTGTAAGGGGGTCACTCGANACACTGGGTGTNGAGAACCGAAAGCAGAGCCGGTCCAAATATGGAGCTAAGCGGCCGAAGAAGTAACCTGAGNTAAAACAGGAAGGAACTCACGAACATGGCAAGAAGAAGAAGAGTTTACCACAAGCCGGACAGGCGAGATCCGAAGTTCGATAGTGAATTAATCGGACATCTCATCTCAAAAGTGATGAAGGATGGGAAGAGAGCCCTCGCCGAGAGGGTTGTGTATTCTGCGATCGACAAGGCNAACGAGGGAACTGACACAGTTGATCCTCTCGAGGTTGTAACCCGCGCAATTGAGAACTCAAAACCGCGGGTTGAGGTTAAAAGTCGTCGGGTTGGTGGAGCTACGTATCAGGTTCCCCTCGAGGTGGCGGCCTTGCGCTCCGAAGCTCTGGCAATGCGGTGGATTATTGGATTTGCGCGGGGGCGGAAGGGAACGCCGATGCATGTGGCTCTTGCAAACGAAATTAAGGATGCCGCTAACAACACGGGTGGAGCAGTCCGCAAACGTGATGANGTTCACAAGATGGCGCAAGCCAACCGCGCNTTTGCTCACTTCCGCTGGTAGNAAACAGTNTTAATGCTCGCCACCGCCACAGTTTCAGCTCCCAAGATGTCTGAGAGTCCTAACAGTCCNGANAGGCCGTATCCGCTTGAGCGGACGCGNAACATTGGGATTGCGGCNCATATTGATGCNGGGAAGACGACGCTGACGGAGCGGGTTCTGTTCTACACCGGGATGATTCACCGGATCGGGGAGGTGCACGATGGGGCAACCACGACCGATCACATGGAGCAGGAGCGTGAACGGGGAATTACGATTACCTCAGCTGCGGTCACATGCGAATGGANGCAGAGGAAAGATGAGGGGGTATGTAAGTTATTTGAGGAAGAGAAGCAGAGGGTCAACATTATCGATACTCCAGGGCACGTTGATTTCACCGCGGAAGTTGAGAGGTCTCTCCGAGTTCTCGATGGCGCGATTGTCGTGTTCTGCGGAGTCGCAGGAGTGCAGCCTCAGACTGAAACAGTCTGGCGGCAGGCCTCTAAGTATAACGTGCCCAGAATCGTGTTCGTCAACAAGATGGACCGGGTTGGTGCAAATTTCCAGAATGTGGTCGAGGAGGTTCGGGAAAAGTTGGGGGCAACACCACTGCGAATCCTTATTCCCATAGGCTCTGAGGATCACCTCAAAGGGCAGATTGACGTTCTCAACAAGAAAGCAGTGGTCTATACCGANGATGATGCTCTTGGNTCAACTTTTGAGATCCGAGAACTTGATGAGGAGCAGGCCAGAGAGGCTGACGAAGCTTACGGAGAAATCCTTAATGCGCTTGCTGATGCGGATGAGCATTTGGGAGAGAAGTTTTTGTTGGAAGAAGAGATTACGGTATTGGATCTGAAAAACGCAATGCGGCGCGCCACCATTGCGAATAAGGTTGTGCCTATTGCTGGAGGGTCTGCCTTCAAGAACAAGGGAGTGCAGTATCTGGTAGACGCCGTCATNGATTACCTGCCCAGTCCTCTGGAGATTCCCGCCGCAAGAGGTCAGAGATCTGACGATGAGAGCGATGAGGTGATCGCTACTACTGATGACAATGGGAATTTTTGCTCTCTGGCCTTCAAGCTCTGGGCAGATAAGTATGTAGGCAAACTGGTATTCTTCCGGGTCTATTCAGGAACTGTTTCGAAGGGTGACATGGTCTACAANCCGCGAACGCGGAGGAAAGAGCGAGTCGGCAGACTGATCCAAATTCAGGCCGACAAGCACGAGGAGATCGAAACCTGTTATGCGGGGGACATAGCCGCTATCGTGGGAATCAAAAACGTGACAACNGGGGATACTCTCTGTTCTCAGAAGTTTGACATCCTTCTGGAGCCCCCGAGTTTTCCAGAGCCTGTCATAGCTATGGCGGTCGAGCCCCGTACTACCGCGGACCAGGAAAAGATGTCTTCGGGTCTGGCGCGTCTCATGGAGGAGGATCCGACCTTTGTAGTTCATACCGACGAGGACACGGGGCAGACCATTATCTCTGGTATGGGAGAGCTCCATCTTGAGGTCATCATCGACCGTCTTAGGCGCGAATTCAGTGTTGAGGCTAACGTCGGCAAGCCTCAGATCGCTTACAGGGAAACGATCACTGCCGATGCAGGCGGAGAGGGGCTTCTTAAGAAGCAGAGTGGAGGACGAGGGCAGTATGGCCACGTCGTGCTCGATGTGTCGCCTAATGAAAAAGGTGCCGGACTGACGACAAAGAGCCTCGTGGTAGGTGGCGCAATTCCCAAAGAGTTCATGAACTCGGTGACTGCCGGTGTTGCTGAATCGATGACAAACGGGATCGTTGCAGGATATCCGGTTGTAGACGTTCATGTGAATATCACGGACGGGTCGTCTCATGACGTGGATTCCAACGAAAACGCTTTCAAGATGGCCGCAATCTTCGCGATGAAGGACGCCTTTCGAAAGGCGCGCTCCATTCTGCTCGAGCCAATAATGGACGTAGAGGTAACTACTCCCGAGGAAAACCAAGGGGATATTATGGGAGACCTCAATCGTCGGAGAGGCCAAATTCAAGAGATGGGCAGTAAAGGTAACGTCGCCATCGTCAGAGCCAAGGTGCCTCTCGCAGAAATGTTCGGATACTCCACAGATGTCCGGACGATTTCCTCAGGCCGAGCCTCATTTGTAATGACCCCCTCCAGTTTTGAACCCGTNCCGCAGGCCATCGTTGAGGCGATCTGCAAGGAGCGCGGGACAGTCGCCGCCTAATTCGCCCTTCAACACATTTTCTTCTCTCGACCATGGAAAACCAGAAAATCAGAATTCGTCTCCGAGCCTACGACCATCGAGCGATCGATAAGTCCGCGGAAGAAATCGTGGAGACAGCCAAGCGGACGGGCGCGAAGGTTGCAGGTCCAATTCCCTTGCCAACACGGATCGAGAAATACTCGGTGAACCGGTCTCCACACGTGAACAAGAAGTCGGCAGAGCAGTTCGAGATTCGGACTCANAAACGTCTGCTGGATATCATGGACCCAACGGCACGGACGGTCGACGAACTCAAGAAACTCAATCTNCCTGCCGGGGTAGACATTACCATTCGGATCTGAGGCCGAAATATTAACTTTTAACTTCAAACGACCATGTCACTAGGACTCATTGGAAAGAAAATAGGGATGACCAGACTCTTTGATCAGGAGGCTGGCAGTGCGGTTGCGGTTACCGTAATCGATGTGGGAGGCAACGAGCTCGTGCAGCAGAAACAGACTGATTCCAAAGATGGGTATAGCGCCGTTCAGGTGGCCTACTCGGATCAGAAGGAGCAGCGCATGAAGCAGCCTGCCATGGGCCACCTCAAGAAACACGGGGTTACAGCGAAGAGTATCATCCGGGAATTTCGCCTCGAAGAGGGCGAGGAGTTGCCGGAGTCTCATCCGGGCGCGGAGCTGTTCAAAGACGGCCAGTGGGTTGATGTTATCGGGACTACCAAGGGCAAGGGCTTCCAAGGGGTGGTTAAGCGTTACAATTTCGGAGGCGGACCCGCAGCACACGGACACATGACTCACAGGCGGCCTGGAGCCGTCGGTGCGGGAACGTGGCCTGGTCGGATCTGGAAGAACCAGAAAATGCCTGGACACGATGGCCAGCGAAACAGGACTACGCAGAACCTGAAAGTCGTCCAGGTTCGTCCGGATGATAATGTGATTCTCGTTTCCGGTGCAGTTCCCGGTTCGAAGGGTAGTTACGTGGTTGTCCGCCCTGCAATAAAGAAGCCTGCGCCGGCAGAGTAACCGAATTTTTCAATTTAGGAAGGAAGCAATATGTCAGCTACAACACTCACTCTTGAAGATGCCAAAGCGGCCAGCATCACCGTGCTGGAAGACCGTGAAAAGGGCGGTCAGGCAGTTCATGACCTGATCGTAGCCTATCAGGCAAACCGTCGGTCCGGGACCGCCAATACCAAAACGCGCGGCGAGATCAGGGGAACCGGTAAGAAGATGTACAGGCAGAAGGGGACGGGTAATGCGCGTCACCGCACATCAAAGGTTCCACTTTATGTTGGTGGAGGCGTAGCACATGGTCCCCGCCCGAGGGATTACTCGAAGCAGGTGCCTAAGAAAATCCGTAAGCTGGCCTTTCGCCGTGTTCTCGGAGATTGCATCGCTGACGGGAAAATCCAAGTGGTGGATTCCTTCGAGATCGCTGATGGAAAGACCAAGTCCTTCCTAGCCGAAGTAGGGAAAATTACCGAAGCCGAAAAGGTTCTCGTTGTCGCTCCTGAATTTGACGACAAAACCCTCCTAGCTCACAGGAATATCCCGGGTGCGATGTGTCTGCCAGCCATTGAGGTGAGCATTGAGGAGCTCCTTTATCACGACAGTATCATTCTTACGGCTCCCGCGCTCGAGGTTCTGGCCTCACGGACCAGCTAACTTATAGACTAAAGCGAAACATGAGAGATATTTATTCCGTCATCGACAGCGTCCGCCTGTCTGAGAAGTCCACGCTTCTTCAGGAATTGCACAACGAATATGTGCTTAAGGTGGATCGTCGCGCCAACAAGATTGAGATCAAGCGCGCAGTCGAGCAGGCTTTTGGCGTCAAGGTCACAAGTGTTCGCACCGCCAACTACAGCGGGAAGGCGAAGCGAGTCCGACGTGCTGATGAAGGAAAGACCGCGGCCTGGAAAAAGGCAATGGTGCGGCTTAAAGATGGGGATTCAATTGACCTCATCTAAAGCCCTGCGCCACTCAGTTCATAATACAGCGATTTAACAAAAATAGCAGTCATGCCACTTAAAAGCTTCAAGCCAGTGACGCCCTCAAACCGCTACAAAGTGTGGCCGAGTTACGAGGAAATCACGAAGAAGAAGCCCGAAAAGGAACTGACCGAGCCGCTTCCGAGGAGCGGGGGTCGGAACAATCAGGGCAAGATTACCTGTCGCCATATTGGCGGGGGACATAAGCGAAAGTATCGCTTGGTCGACTTCAGGAGACGCAAGCGTGAGGTCGAGGCTCGTGTCACGGCAGTGGAATACGATCCTAATCGTACTTGCCGCATTGCGTTGATTCAATATTCCGACGGAGAGAAATCATATATTCTCTGTCCTGCCGGTCTTCAGGTTGGTGCAACCGTTCAGGCTGGAGAGAATGCGCCGCCTACGCCGGGTAATGCATTGCCGCTCAGGAGTGTGCCTCTCGGAACGGCAGTCCACAACATTGAGTTGCGTCCCGGTGGAGGAGGAAAAGTGGCAAGATCGGCTGGGCAACAGGCAGTAGTTTCGAACCGGGAAGGTGGCTACGCCCTGGTCAAAATGCCGTCTGGGGAAATTCGTCGCTTCCACGAAAACTGTTACTGCACAATCGGCCAGGTCGGAAACCGGGACCACATGAACGAGGTCTCAGGAAAGGCTGGGAGAACTCGTTGGAAAGGAGTTCGTCCTACCGTTCGCGGCATGTGTATGAACCCGGTGGATCACCCGAATGGCGGTGGTGAGGGCAAGTCCAAGTCTGGTGGTGGAAGACAGCACCTCAAATCTCCATGGGGCCACACCAAGGGCCAGCGAACCCGGTCGAAATACAAAGGCAGCAACAAGTTCATTGTTGAGCGCCGCAATGCCAAGAAGCGTTAACAACCTGAAATCATGCCACGTTCTCTAAAGAAAGGTCCTTTTGTAGACCAGAAGCTACTCGCCAAAATCGACGCAGCGGTCGATAAGGGCGACAAAAAGCCAATAAAGACATGGAGCCGGCGCTCCATGATTACCCCGGATTTCGTTGGACTCACCTTCATGGTGCACAGCGGGAAGGGTTTCACGAACGTCTATGTCTCTGAAAATATGGTAGGCCACAAGCTGGGGGAGTTCGCTCCGACCCGGATTTTCAAAGCCCACGGGGGTATGGGTAAAAAGTAATCTGTTCAATTTCTGTAGCATTAACCGACTCTTTCAATGGATACCACTTCCTTAAAGTTGATACTCTCCACCTTCATGGTGGCTGGGTTGATGCCGTGGTGTGGTGCTGAGGAGGCTGACGAGCTCAGGCAGCTCAGGCAGGACAATGCCCGGATGCAATTGCAGGTCGCCAGCCTGCAGGAAAGTCTCGTTGCGGCAAACCGGAGGGAAAAAGAATCGGCGGAGGCATTGGTTAAGATAAGGATCAGGTTGCAGGCTTTGGGCAAGGATCTCATCAGTGGTGGAGACGAAAGAACTGTAGAGGCCTGGCAGAATGTAACCGTTCTGGATCGACGCCTGCGAAGAATGGAAGAAGCAGCAATTCGTCTTAGCTCAGCTGCTCAAGCTTACATTAAGACCGCAATTACAGCAGATCCTGAGGCTAGAGCCCGGCTGGAGGCGTATCTGCGAGCCCTCGAAGTAGAGTTGGGCCTGAGGAATATGCCTGAGAGGAATGTCGAGAGAGGCAATCTGCAGTATGCGCAGGTGAAAAGTATAGATGAGAAGAGTGGTTTGGTCGTCCTGAACGTGGGCGCCAAGGAAGATGCTCGCATTGGAATGGTTTTCAAAATCATGCGCGGAGACCAGATGGTGGCCGAAGCAATGGTTGCAGACGTGCGGCCTGATATCTGCGGGGTGTTTGTCCAAAAACTCCAGAACGATAACAATCCTGTGCGGTTCAACGACACCGCGTCCCTCAAGAAGAATTAAGCTAGTCCTGTAATCATGGAAGTACGGTCTGTATATAAATACGCACGCATCTCGCCCAAAAAGGCGCGGGACGTGGCACGTGAGATTCAGGGGCTCCCTGTTTCCGACGCCATTGACACTCTCAACTTTACGCCGAAGAAAGCGGCTTTTCTGATTGGGAAGACACTGAAAAGTGCGGTGGCAAATGCTGAAAACAATCATGATCTGGCGGCTGACAGCCTCCAAGTCAAGGAGGCCAATATATGTGACGGCCCCTCATTCCGTCGCTTCAAGCCGCGGGCTCGTGGCTCTGCCAGTGCGATCAAGAAAAGGACGAGCCATATTTACATCATCCTGACCGATGAGGGCGGAGAAGAGAAGGCTCCTTCCAAACGAGAGAAAAGCAGCGCGAAAAAGCCGGTAGCGAAGACGGAGAAGGTGGAAGAGGAAGTTGCCTCAGAGGAAAGCGCAACAGACGCTGTGGAGGCTGCACCTATAGCTGAAGATCAAGTAGACGGGGGATCAGTGGATTCCTCTCAAGAAGCCTCGGACCAGTCTCCAGATGAGGGAGCTGGTGTTGAGGAAGTTATCGAAGAACCACCGACGGCTGAAGAGGCCTCGGAGGAAGAAGAACAAAAGGACTAAGGAACTTTCCCCACCAAAAAAAACTATGGGACAAAAAGTAAATCCCGTCGGATTCCGACTCGTTGTCAATCGTGATTGGCGCTCCAAGTGGTACGCTGAAGGCGATGACTACCGTGAAAAACTTCATGAGGATCTCAGAGTGCGTAAGTACTTGAGTGGTCGCCTTCAGTTTGCAGCTCTCTCCAAGGTGATTGTTGAGCGAGCATGGAACAGTGTTCGTGTCACGCTGCACACGTCTCGTCCCGGGCTGGTGATTGGGCGGAAAGGTTCTGAGATCGAGCGTATGACGAATGATATCTCGAAGATCTGTGCGGATTCGCAGGTAAAGATCGATATCGTAGAAGTAAGAAGTCCGGAATTGGATGCGCAATTGGTAGCCGAAAATGTGGCGGTCCAGCTCGAACGTCGGATCAGTTTTCGGCGAGCCATGAAAAGGGCCCTCCAAACTGCTATGGACTTTGGAGCTGAGGGGATAAGAATTCGATGTGCTGGGCGCCTCGGAGGCTCGGATATTGCGCGTGCGGAATGGTACCGGGAAGGGAAAGTGCCTTTGCAGACACTACGGGTGCCGATTGATTATGGATTTGCCGAAGCTCAAACCGTTTACGGTATCATTGGGGTGAAGTGCTGGGTCAACCGTAACGAGAAGGAAGAGAAAGAGGGAGGCCGCGGTGGCCGGCCTCAGCGGCGTGACGACCGCCGTGGCGGACGTGGCCCTGGCGGGCGAGGACCTGGTGGTCCTGGTGGACGAGGACCTGGTGGTCCTGGTGGACGAGGACCTG
>PBTP01000103.1 GCA_002729275.1 Roseibacillus sp.
AGACGATGAAGATCGTGTTGTCAGCAAAGCCGGTGTCTTCAAGAGCCTGCGAGACCGCTCCGACCATCCAGTCAAACTGCACCATCGCATCTCCCCGCTTTCCTAACTTGGTCTTACCTTGAAACCGTGGGTGTGGGGCACGTGGCACATGGATATCCTGAGAGGAAACGTAGAGGAAAAAGGGTTTCTCCTTCTTCTGTCGCTCAAGAAACTTACGAGCCTGCACCGCAAACTCATCGGCCATGGTCTCGTCATTCCAGAGCGCCGACTTTCCACCCCACATCTTACCGATACGCCCAATCCCGTTGATCACGGTTTCGCTGTGCTGATGATCTCCCGGGTAATAGGTCTCCGCCTCGGGGTTGGTTCGACCATAGGGATAGACCGTGCTTTTATGAACTTCGGGAGCGGCGTTCACATACAGAGGGTCAGAGGGGTCGAGGTTCACCACCCGGTAGTTCTCTAGGTAGACACAAGGCACCCTGTCGTTGGTGGACGGGAGGAGAAAGGAGTAGTCAAACCCGATCTCGAGGGGGCCCGGCTTGACCTCTCCGTTCCAGTTCACCGGGGTTCCCTTTGCCCCCAGCCCGAGGTGCCACTTACCAACCACTCCGGTCCGGTAACCCGCCTTGCGAAACAACTTCGGAAGAGTGAGAATATCGGTCGGGATGCAGAGAGGTGCATTGGGAGGAAGGATACGCACTCCCTCCCTGAAACCGTAGAGCCCGGTGAGCATGGAGTAGCGGGACGGTGTGCAAGTGGCAGCGGTGCAGTGCCCGTCAGTGAACCGGAGCCCCTCCCCCGCAATCTTGTCGATGAAAGGCGTGGGGATCTTGGTGCTACCGTAGACCCCAACATCGCCGTATCCAACATCGTCTCCATAGACAATGACGACATTGGGCCGCTCTGCGGCAGAAAGGAGGGCGGCAAAAAGCAGAGATGCAGTTAAGGCTAGGAACTTCATGTTGACGGTGGATTCTGGGAGCAAGGAGGCCGTGAACACGAGCAGGAAAGCAGAACTTTCTCCCAAAACGCCAAGGGCGGAACAGCCCGCTCCCAACTAGTCGAATCCTGTTCGAATCGGTTGATGTGGAGCATTTTGTCTCCTAAGCTCACTCTCGTGAGCCCCATTCCAAGCCTCCCGGCCCCTTCCTCCCTGGTTTTACTCGGGGCCGTGCTGATTTCGGCTAGCTCTCTCCCCGGGGCGGAAGTCTCCACCGCGCTCCCTTTGCAGAATGCCGGACCGGCCGCCAAGACCCTTTTTACTGCCCTTTCACCCGAGGAATCCGGCATCGAGTTCATCAATCCGCTCGATCCCACCCACCCTCTCAAACGAATCTACCTCGGAGCCTTCGCCTTTGGGGGAATTGGGGTGGGAGATCTCAATGGAGATGGCCGACAGGATCTCTTTCTGACCGGGGGATCTCCCAAAAATCGGATCTACCTCCAGACCGGAGAACCCCTGCGGTTTGTCGACGCCACTCGCCAATCTGGCCTCTCTGCGATGGGAGCCCGGTCTGCCGGCCCCACCCAGGTTGATATCGATGCTGGTGGAGACCTCGATATTAACGTCTGCAATGATGATACTCCCAACCACCTGTGGATTAACGGTGAAACGGGGGAATTTACGGAAAGGACAAAAGCCTCTGGGCTCGCTATCTCGGATGCCAGCCTGATGGCCGCCTTTTGTGACGGTGACTTCGATGGAGATCTCGAGTGCTTTCTGCTTAACCGGGATTTTAACCGAGCTGAGGGAGGCCCCAGAGAGCACCCATTCGAGTTGGTGGATAACAAGTGGAAGATTAAGCCCGGCGTTGGAAAAGTCGTTATTGAGCAACCGTGACAACCTCCAATCGCGCTCGACAATACGACTACGCATCCTGTAACGCTTCTTGATTCGCAAAAGCCCCCCACCTGCCCGTGCCATCAATTCCCTTCTCCCCAAAGACTCCCGTTCTACGCTGTTTGGCGCTCCTTGCGACAGCATCTCTCCATGCTGCGCCGGTAATCAACGAAATCCACTACAACAACGATCTCAACTATATCGCGAACGAGTTTATTGAGCTCTACAACCCGGGACCAGAGGCAGTGAATCTTACCAACTGGAAGCTCGCCGGAGGAATCGACTTCACGTTCCCCGAAAATACTTTCCTTGATCCCGGATCCTACCTCGTAGTGGCAGAGAACCCTACCACTCTGCGCTCAGAATTCTCCAGACCTCCTAACGGCCCTCCGCGTGAGCTCAGGGTTCTCGGACCCTACAGCGGCAGCTTGAGCGGCGAGGGTGAAACCGTTGAACTGGTCGACGATTCCCAGGAGCGTGTTGACCGAGTAAGCTTTGACATCGACTTCCCCTGGCCCATCGCAGCGGATGGCTCAGGCAGCTCAATGGAGCTGGTTAATCCCGCCCTCGACAACGACCTCGGAAGCTCATGGCGAAGCTCGCGCGACAACGGAATTCTTGGACCTCCTACTCCCTCCAGCGCCAACAGCGTCTATAGCCCCGTCGCCCCACCCAACATTCGTCAGGTTCGCCATGAGCCCCAGCAACCTGCGGGCACGGAAGATCTGGTTGTTACAGCCAAAGTCACAGATCCCGAGGGCGTCAGCGAGGTCAACCTGACCTATGCCCTCATCCTCCCCGGGCGCTATATCCCTGCCTTTCTCGCTAAATCGTATTCCGAGCTTCTCAGCAATCCGACAGGACCTCGCCAGCCCAATCCCGCCTACCTCCGCAATTGGCTTACCCTCGCCATGCATGATGACGGCCTTGGAGCCGATGCAATAGCAAGCGACAGCATTTATACCGCCACCATCCCAGCGACTTCCTATGAGCACCGCACCCTGATCCGTTATCGCATCACCGTAAGAGATCGCGAAGGAACCTCTGCCACTGCCCCGTTTCCCGACGATGAGTCCCTGAACTTCTCGTGTTTTGTCTACGACGGACTACCAGACTACGAGACCACCACTCGAACCTACTCCTCGGATACGGTTCTCAAAACCCTTCCCGCGTATCACCTTCTTACTACTCAGGGAGATTACGATCAATGTGTGGCCTACGACGGAAATCAGATTCCTCGAAACAGCTATGACGCCCGAAGCGCCTTTAACTGGAGTGCGACGTTCGTCTATAAAGGAATCGCATACGACAACGTTGAGTATCGCCTGCGGCAGAGAAACGCTCGATATTCCAATCGGGGAAAACGTAGCTTCCGATTCCGCTTTAATCGCGGCAGCTACGTCCAGCTTCATGACATCTGGGGAAACCCCTACCCTACCAAGTGGCGCACGCTCAATTCCCACAAGATGCATGCCCGGGGAGGCACCAATTTCGGCCTCTATGAAGCCGCCAACTCCATTCTATGGAATACCACAGGAACCGCGGCCCCCTTCACCCATTGGTTCCATTTCCGCGTTATTAAAAGCGCTGAGGAAGCTCCTGACCAGTATCGCGGAGATTTCTACGGATTTCTTCTCGCCACCGAGGACTATGACCGGAGGTTTCTTGAAGCTCACGACCTGGAGAAGGGGAATCTCTACAAACTAAAGTCCGGGTTGACGGAAGGATCAGATGTCATTCGCTACCATGCCCCTCGAGGCGTTCGGGGTGGCGCCGACTACGAAAATATCATCTTTAATCTACGACCCAACAGAAATGACTCCTGGCTTAGACAGCACGTTGACTGGGATTCATGGTATCACTACCACGCAATCGTGGACGCAGTACGGCACTACGACGTTCAGCCTAATACCGCCGAGCATCTCAAAAACCGGGCTTATTACTTCAAGCCAGACCGGTCCCGGTTCGGACTTCTGCAAGTTCTCCCTTGGGACTCCGACACCAGCTGGGGACCAAACTGGAATGGCGGAGAAGATTTCTGCAAGTATGCGATGGGATCAAAGGCGGAATTCAATAAGGAGTATCGCAATGTAGTTCGAGAAATCCGGGACCTTCTCTGGCAACCAAGTCAGATCAACGGCCTGATTGACATGCTCCAGGACCGAGTCATCAGCTTTCAGCAGGCCGACCGCCTTCGCTGGACCAATGCCCCTGCCTCCGTGGGCTCCCAGACCGATGGCGATATTCGACTACGAACTCGTGACATGAAAATGTTCGCCTTCGCAGGAGGGAGCTGGACCGGAGGGGACAGCGGAACAATGGCTCCTAATTCCCGTGACAGCGGCACGTCCGGACGACAAGGTCGGGACGCCTATCTGGACGAACTTTGCGCTGACTCTGCCATTCCAGAAACTCCTGTCATCACGGACCTGAGCGAACCTGGGCATCCTGCCAACGGCCTCCGGTTTGCCTCGTCTCCCTTCTCGGATAACTCCGGTAGTTTTGGCGCCATGGAATACCGAGTCGCACACCATGCCCCTTATACCCGGGGCGACAACACCCCATTTCCCTTTGAGTGGAGTGCGACCTGGGAAACAGGGGAGCTCTCTGCCTTTACTCCTGATATTCGTCCGCCGGCTTCTGCGGTAAGAGGCGGTCAGACCTATCGGGCCCGCGTTCGCCACATGGATAATTCTGGTCGCTGGAGCCACTGGTCTGACCCATTGGAGTTCCAAGCCTCAAACCCTCCTGCCAGCGCATACCAAGAGAATCTGGTGATTAGCGAGATCATGTATAATCCATCTGGACCCGATGACACCGAATACCTCGAGCTTCACAATATCGGACCAGACCCTCTCGACCTTACCGATGTCAGATTCACAAAAGGAATCGATTACGATTTTGAAACCGGCACTGTCCTAGCTTCAGGCGCATACCTTCTTGTAGTACGGAACCGTTCTGCCTTCGAAGAGCGCTACGGATCTGACCTCCCGGTTGCTGGAGAATATCTGAATGAGGAAGAGAGCCGGCTCGAGAATGACGGGGAACGGATCAAGATCACCCTCGGAACATTTCCCATTCATAACTTCGTTTATGACGACAATGTCCCCTGGCCTGAGGAGGCTGATGCGGGTGGATTTGCCATGGAGCTCATGCGCACCAGTGATAATTCTTCCAGCGCCCCCCTCGACCCTCTTGGTCATGGGATTGCAACGAACTGGCGTCTAGGGGGCTCTCCCGGGAGCGCGAGCAGCCAAACCTTCGAGGGGTCCGACCCTCTGGACGACAGCGATCAGGACGGTCTTCCTGCATTTCTTGAACACGCGCTTGGCAGCGATAACCTGAACCCTCTGAGCGGACCAGAATTGATCTCCGCGGGACGTCAGAACGGAGCCCTGACGTTTAGTTTCCAGCGAAAACTCTCTGCTGACGATGTTCGATTTACGGTGGAGGTCTCCAGAGATCTTATTCTTTGGACCAATGAAACTACTCTTGTTTCCGAAACTGCGGGTAACGAGGGGACCTCAATCGTCACCTACACGCCAACCCTCGAAGAAGACAAGGACTCGAGACTGTTCATGCGCCTTCGAGCGACCCTCGTCGATCCACTGCCCTGATAGCAGCGGAGATGTCCATTCAAGAATCGTTCACGGCAGGTGAAACCATGCGTCCTCCGGCACTACTTGCGCTGAAAAGCCCGGCCCTTCCCAAGAGATTTCCAGCTCCTCATCTCCTCCCTGCTCGAAGAAAGCGATGGTGACCGGATGGAGCCCTGCTGGCAACCGGACAAGCCCACTCTTTCTCTGGACTGCATGTAACCCGTCATTGTTTACCACGACCTTATTACCGACAGAGAGTCGACTGCCATCGTCCGACGAGGTGTAGAAGGTATACAGCCCTTCTTCAGGAGCTTTAACGAAGCCTTTAAAGCACAGCCCGTAGTTGTCCCCATTGTCTGTCTTGTAGGCATCCTCGTTGGGAACTTTGACCACCCCATCCGCAACCGGCTCCAGTTCATCAAANTTCGGCAAGGCGTCCCAGCTACCCTCGAAACCCTCAAATTTTAATCCGCCCTCCACTCCCTCTTCTGCTACCGGCTTGAGCAACTCCAATTCCCCGAGCTCCACCTCGACTGTCCTCTGCTCCCCATTACGCTGAATCTGCAGCTCCAATCGTCCCCCCGGAGCCTTACCGACGAGAGCCAGATGGAAATCTACCCCATCGCGCACCTCGCGACCGTTGACCTCCTTAATTGAATCTCCGATCTCAATCCCGGATTCCTCAGCAGGTGATCCTTCGCCGATATCTTGAACGATCACCGAAGGACCAAGCATTTCGACCTGTAAGCCCAGCCAGAACCCATAGCGAAGTTCAGCCGATAAGAGGATTGGAAACATCTCCCGAACCCGGTCAGCCGTTATTGCAAAATTAATGTTTTCGCCATCAAGGTTCTTGGAGGTAATTACCCCTATCTGCTCACCAAGAGCATTGATGAGAGGACCCCCGGAATTTCCACCACTTACTGCCGCACTGGTCTGGACCATCCCTGGGAGAAACGTTCCAGCAACTGCTGTCGATCGATTCAAACCGCTCACGATGCCCTCCGAGACGGAGTGAGCCAGCCCTCCTGGGTTTCCTATGACGACCACCGGCTCCCCCAGCATAAGATCATCACTCCTCCCTAATTTCAGCGAGGGCAGGCTTTTACCCGCATCAACCTTTATCAGAGCCAGATCCTCGGAACTCATCGTCGCGATAATCCTGAACAACATCGGAGGCTGCCCCGGAAGAAATGCCTGGCCTTGGTGCATTCGGAAAAGCACATGATTATTTGTGAGTAGATAGCCCTCCTCATGAATGACCGAGGCACTTCCAACTCCCATCGTAAAAACACCTCCGCCATTCTGTGCCTGAAAGGTTTGCAGAGAGGCAACCGCTGGCAGGCAACCCTCGATCAATTTGACCATCGGGGTGTAGCGAGCCTGCAATCTCTCCGCTTCATCCCCATGTTTCTTCTCCTGATCCGCCCGCGAGATGGACCCTCCGGCACCAACCAAAAGGCAGACAAAAAGGAATGTTTTCAGGCTCATCATTCCCAAAATGGAAGTCCGACGCAAAATATCCAGCAATAAGACGATTTGTGAGCATGTCATAAACCAGCTGCGTCACCCTCTTGACACTGCCCCCGTAAGAGGAACAATGCCCCTATCAGNCAGATCGAACAACACCTCTACGTCATCATGTGGCCTAATTACGCCTTGGTGGCCTCTAACCTTCCGCCGGAAGAATTTGGTAAGCACTATACCGTTGGGAGCTCACGCTACTACCACGGGCAGGTGATTTTCGCTCAAATTGCCGACGACTATCGGAACGATTACTTCCAGATTGAAGAATTGATGAAGGATGTCGTCCCTAATCAGGCAGGCAGACCGAAACGAACCAAGTTCATTTCCTGTTACCGCGTCTTGGAACATATAGACCTGTCCGCCTTCCTTGACCTCTACATCACATCGGTCTCCGGCCAGGTCCTCCGCCTCCAGCAAGCGCCGTATGAACGAGTGCATGAGCCCGGCTTCATCCGGACCTATCAGGAAATCTGTCCCTTCAGCGCGATCGTAATGAGCCATATGGCTCCCCCGGAATTTGGAGAATACATTACCGACCTCTCCCTGCCAAAAAGTGCACCAGAGGTCATGTTCACCCAGATCGACTTCGTCATTGAGGATTTCCTGAAACAACTTGAATCTAACCCGTTTCACACTTCTCCAATTCCCAANGTGCACCCCCACAAATTGAAGGAGCAGATCACAGAACTACAGGGCAAGCCGGAGAAATCCACCAAAGCCATCAGTCTGGACTCAGTCCTGGGAAGGATTTCTTTTCTTCAGCTCCGCACCGGNTTCTGGATTGCAGCTCAGGAAAGAGAAATTTTTTACCCNATTCCTGACAAGAGAACTCTGGAGAGTGAACACCCGGAATTCTTCNGATCCATCGTTGGGTAGAAGAAAAAGATCCGACTTAATGCCCTGCTAACCGGACGCCCTTTGGTTGCCCGATTTCGNTAAGCATCTCGCCGAACCATGGCAGGTCGACATCAAAAGCCTTCCCTCCTTTAATCCGGGGAAAGGCGATACAGCTCATCTCGCCACCGGCATCTTCATCCATCCCGGCNACTCCGCTTTGCCCGTCCAGGGCATATCCTGCGCCTGCAAACGCGCTTTTTTTGATCAGCTCTAGGTCNCGCGCATTGGGCGCNGCCGATCTCCCAAAGTATCCGCTTTTCTGAACAAGGACCTTGTCNGCATTTAACCTCTCCTTGAGCTTTGAAGCGAACCACTTGCCAGGATTCAGCTCGTCAAGCCGTGCGTGACCAAACGCATCTCGCCGAACCTCTTCACCTGCGGCTTCCTTTTCGCGAATGATCGCGTCCATACCTGCTCCTTCACTGAGGAACAGGTTTACGCAGTCATGCTTATCCATGACCCCATTGAGGCGCTCTATCTCCGTATCCAGATCTAGATCAACTTCTGGAACCCATACCGCATGGACGTCCCAGCACTCCCGGGCCAACCGCATTCCTGGCAGAAAATTCCACCCATCTAATCGCTTGCGATATGCNTCTGCCGTTGCGCCGGTAAGCCAGCCACAGTGGCGGCCCATCACTTCATGAATGATCAGGTGCCTTGTACTAGTGGTGTTCTCGTTCGCAATATTCTCAAAAAAGATCGCGCCCTGGTCTGCTGCGGTCCAGGCGCCGAGGGTCTGCTCGATNGGAAACACATCGTTGTCTACCGTCTTGGGAAGACCAACAACGGTCAGGTCATAACCATTTTCCTGAAGGTATCCCGCAAGGTCCGCTGCTGTCGTATTGGTGTCATCTCCCCCAATCGTATGCAGAATATCAATCCCATCTCTCTTCAGTTGCTCTGCGGCTACCTTGAGCGGCTCCTCCCCTGCTTGAACAAGCCCGCGCTGCTCACAATCCTCTACATTCGTTAATTTAACCCGGCTATTGCCTATCGGGCTGCCTCCAAAGCGGTAGAGCACTTCGTGCCGCTCCCTCGCCTCAGCTGGAAACAGCATACGCCTGCCTAGCAAAAGACCCTGATACCCGTTAAGGTAACCACTCAACTCCGCATCAGGAGCCAGTTCGTTATACTTTTCTATCAAACCTCCAATTGAAGAAGAAAGGCATGGAGCAAGTCCACCAGCNGTTAGAAACGCAATCTTTTGAGCCATANGGATGGACAGAATTTGAGGCTCCCGCGGCCGGGCTGTCAACCATGGTGATAGATTAAGAAGAGTTCCGGAAGGAGAAGTGTCCCTCGCCCTATCCAAGCTCTGCCNCTATCCCTCCTTGGACGCAACAAAGGTATTCAGGGAGACAAATCCTTTGATCCTGATNGAATCTGCCGGAGNTCCGGCACCATCGACACGTATGAGCGAAGCTAGCTCAGATGCTTNCCGATCANCCCANAACGGCACTGTTTCACACCGCCCCCGGTAGCCAGAATCTCCCNTGCTTACTCTCCACGCCTGTGGAATCGCATTACAAAGGCGGCACCCCTGCCAGTCTCACTCCNCCTTGGGCAATCCCGGTATACTTACTCTATCCTTCTCGGCCAACTTGGAAATGACGAAGCGGGTGGCGGGATCACCCGTCTTGGCCGCCTTGACAAGGGCTTGGTGGATTTCCTCAGTCTTTTCCCAGGGGGTCGGGTAGTAGTAAGGGCCGCNGGTCTCCGGGCGGGTGCCCCACCAAGTGTCTCCCCGATAGGGCTTTTCCTTGTTCGCCAAGCGGACGAGGCTCCTTGCGATGCGCTGTTTGACATCAGATTCGAGGGTCTTTTCGAAACGCTTCAGGAGGGCATCGACAGCTTCCGGGTGATGCATGTAGCGCAGGGCCATGAGTGCCCCGCTTTGGTTGGGAGTGCCGATTGCATCCACGCAGGCCGGCCCGGCCCGTAAGGCAACCAAGGCTTTGCGGGCGACATGGGGGAGGATGGACGCTGAGTTTGGAATGGCGTGCGGCCCTTCGACGATTTGNTTTTTTCCNCCANCNGCGAATTTCTTGATCACCTTGTTNCTGGCGTAAAAACGGACCTGCCCACCACCGTGCGTGTCGGCCAACCCGGCCACGCATTTGAACCGGATGATGTCAGAAGGCAAATTCTTGTAGGAAATTACGCTTANAGCATGGGAACCGATCCCAAAGGCCATCGCTTTTTTGTCCGAGCGCACAAGTTTCGCCCCGGTCGGACTGATACCCACTCCGGTCTTTCCCCAACCTTGGGTGGCCTGAGTCCACTTGAGATCAGTCAGCCTGGTGACGGAGCCGTCCTTCTTGACCAAGGTTGGCTCAAACCAGGCACCGTGATCGTTACCGTCGCCATTGCCACCATCACCAATGGTCAGGTAAAGCTCCTTCCAGCCGGAGATATCGACATCGAATTGATGCGTCTTGTTTCCGTCGATAAGAGGGCTCTGGTGAACACCATGGGGGCCGGAATCCACCGGGGCAGGCACCTGAAATGCCGGCAAGGGATCCGTTACCGGGGGACTGGAAACGACGAGCAGAGCCTTAGCCGCCGACTTGTCTCCAAGACGACCGAGAGCCACCGCAGCCGCTACCTGGACTCGTGGGTTTTTACTTTTGAGGGCCTTGGCAAAGGCAGCCTGGGGGATTCCTTCNACCTGGGTTCTTCGGTCGGCAAGAGCCCGCAGGGCATGCTCCGCAACGGCAGGATCGTCGACCAGCTTGAGAAGCTCCTCGTGAGACTTTGTTCCGAGCAGCTGCTTCAGGGTATAGATTGCGGCTACACGAGCCCTCGGGGTTAGCTTCTTGTCCCCTGCCACTGCCAAGACTTCCCGGCCCTCCCCTCCCCGGCGGAGAATTTCCTGCTGGGCGTGCAGCCTTGCCTTGGCACTGGGAGTGGTGAGCATGTTGGCCAAATCAACCTCGTTACGCTTTTGCAGGTCGGGAAACTCTTTGTACTTCCAACCCTTCGGNACGACCCGGGCGACGTAGCCATCCGTCCCNCCCTTGAAGCCGGAGTTGCCCCAGCTACCGATGAAGAGNCGCCCTGAACCATCGCAGTCAACATCGGTGATTCTTCCACATTTGATGAAGCTCTCATGATTCTGGGTAAAACTGGCCCCNTCCGGAGTAACCCGGTGGATAAATAGCTGGCCCCGCCCCCAGTCACACATCATGGGAACGTCGTTGTACTTGTCCGGCCAACCCGGCTCGTCGAAGAACATTGCTCCCGTACCGGAACCGCCGCCAACATCGACGAGGGCAGGGATGATTTCGCTGGTGTAGCGCTTGAAAAGGTCGGGGTAGCCGTATTCGCCGGTCTGGATTTCATGGATAAAGCGCATATTCCAGCCCCCGCCGTCGTTGGTGTTGCCCCGGGTGAATACGTTCATGAAGGGATCGATGGCCACGTCGTAGATGTTTCTTAGGCCATCGGCGTAGGTTTCCAACTCGGTCCCATCGGGCCGAACCCGTATAATCCCACCTCCATACATGGTCAGCTTCCTACCATCCGTTCCCTCCGCATCAACGAAACCGAAGTCTCCCACTGCAACGTAAATCCACCCGTCGATCCCCATTCGTATCCCATTGGTTGTATGATCGACCCCTCGGGACTGGTTGAACTTTCGCGTGCTGATCTCCTTGACCAAGTGTTTGGGTGGCCCGTCCGCCATCCCATCCCCGTCCCTGTCCTCAAGNACGGAAAGAAACATTCCATCGAATTGATTACCTTTTCCCCACTTCGCGTGAAGCACGTAGAGTTTGTCCCCGACCGGCACGATGCCCCGCGGNTTGTCAATTANGGCATACTCCGTCCGATAATCGGATATCCCATCATGATCCNCATCGACCAGACGGATGATCCTGCCCTTCCCTCCCCCTTTGCCCAGCGAACCGATCTGGTCAACCCCGGCGTAGACTTCTCCCGTAGGGGCGACTCCGATGCAAGCCACACAGGGCGTCACTGTATTGGGCGAAAAAAGAGTCGATTCCAGTTCCTCGGGNACGCCCACCGGTGAGCCTGCACTCTTACTCGGCCCTGCGGCAAGCTCCTTTGGCTCGTTTTTTGCCACGAAGAGCGTCCCATGCATCAGGAATCCATGGCCGGGAAATGTACAAACGTAGGGATAGTTACCTTCCCTGACGGGGGCCTTGAACCTGACTGTCGATTTATTCTTGGGCTGAACCACAGGGGTTGCGGCTAGCACTTTTGCAGAATCCGGGACGTAGTGGAGGGCGGGACCTTTTTCACCAAGTGCATTTGCGGCCTCGACGACCTCCATGCGCGCACCTGGTTTGACTAGAACAAAGTTATGCATCATCACGTCCGAGTTATCGAACGTCAATTCGACGTCCTCTCCTGGAAGAACGTGGAGGACCTTGGGATCGAAGTGCAGTCCCGGCTTAACCCCAAGTGTGATTTTTCTGGCCTCAGCCTGGGTGAAAAAGGAGCCAAGTAACAGAACGATGAAAGCTACCTTGAGATAATCGTGAAGGTTTGGGCGCATGACGTGGAAGTTCACTGGGGATTAAGTAAAAAACAAACCCAATCGTAGCCCATACCTGAAAGGAGTTTTCTTTTTCGTCAGCGTGCCCCCTCGGGCCGTTAGACCGGGGTGAGCGGGTATGTGGTCAGCGTCTTTTTTGACTACTTCAAATTTTGCACCTTCTTAGCGCGCTATTGCAGCGGTCTCCTTCGCAATCAGTTTTATAAACCAGCGGTAGTCTTGTTGTTGAGCTTTGTACCAGACTGTGACGCCGACAGCCCCGGGATCCTCCCAGTTCCCATCTGGCACGATCCCAGTGCTCCCACTCCACGCAATTCGCGGGATTCAACCCAAGAGACCCGAATTTCTATAGGACGGGCTCAGTTAGCCTGGCTAACTGGGTTCTTGGCAGAGGGGACCCCCTTCTCAGGCACCTCGACGCCCGTTGTCCAAGTAATAGCATTGAGAACCAGAGTACGCCAGTTGTCACTGTCCCAGGTTGCGTGGTAGTGCCCACCGGTTGTACCAAAGCCTCTACCCTTTCCGCCAGGACGCTCATAAGCCCAGCCGATGTGCTGGATCTCTCCTGCCGCCATGGACTTGCGCACATGAGGATTGTTGGAATGCGGTCCATCGGGGCGATTCATGGTCTCCTTGGGAGGATGGGCGGAGAGAATCGGGGTAACACCCTTCATCTCCGGAGCAAACCGCATATGATAATACCATTCATCGTTCTGAACGAAAGGGGTGCACCCGCGGGTGATAGGATGCTCTGGAAGTTTTTCAATGGTGGCGACCCAGTGGGGATTGACCGACCAGTGTGTTTCAAAATAACCACCCATTCCCTTGAGCATGATATCGCCTGCTTTTCCCTTGGGAACTTCTACTCCGTAATGCAGACAAACCAGCCCAATCCCACTGTCAACGAGCTCTTCAAAACGCTCAAGATTCTTCATCACAAGATGACCTCCCCCGCCGTTGCAGAAAATGACAACGCAGTCTGCGCCATCGAAAGCTCCAGCCTCCTTCGGCCAACCCTTAAATTGGGACGTCTCAAAGCCCAGGCCACTGGCCTCTAAAGCCGCGGCGAGAACCGCATTCCCCTGAACGTGGTTATGAGTCTTACTGTTTTTTCCCCCATCCGCGAGAAACACGACCTTCTTTTTTTCTGCCACGGCCGCACCGGAGAAAGAAAGAGCAACCAGAGAAATCAGGACAAGTAACTTGCAAGTGGAGCGGTTCATGGCCGTCAATAATCACCAAAGGCTCCGTCATTGACAAGTTGAATACTGCAGGACGTTCGATGGCCTTATCCTTCGACTGATCTAATTCTCAAACTTGCCCGTTGCCCCGAGGACTGTTTGCAGTTGAAGTGAAGGCTGCCAGTATGAAAGCCATTTCTCTGATCCTTGCCATTTGCTGCTGTACGACGGCCTTATCCGCGCCTCGCTCCCTGCCCGAAGGGGGCCTTCCGATCGACAAACGCCTCGAACCTCTCAAGGATCTGAATGGATACTTTCCCTTTCGGCCTCCTAAATCACGAAAGGACTGGGCCGAGCAGTCCGCAAGGATACGGCATGACCTGAAGGTCGCGGTTGGGCTCTTCCCCGAACCAGTTCGGCATCCGCTGAACCCTGTCATCCACGGTCTAATTGACGGAGAAGACTTTACTGCCGAAAAGGTCTACTTCGAAACCCGTCCCGGCTTTCTCCTGACCGGAACACTTTATCGGCCCAAGAACATCACGGGGA
This sequence comes from Roseibacillus sp., assembly GCA_002729275.1. Taxonomy (GTDB): domain Bacteria; phylum Verrucomicrobiota; class Verrucomicrobiia; order Verrucomicrobiales; family Akkermansiaceae; genus Roseibacillus_B. Next base: position 14,119 of record PBTP01000103.1, read on the forward strand.
AAGTCCCGGGCGTTCTCTGTCCTCATGGACACTGGAATGAAGCCCGTTTTTACGACTGCGGAGAAACAAAAGCAGCCGAGCTGATTAAAGAAGGCGCAGAAAAGAATATCGAAAGCGCGCGCAACCATATCCAGTCCCGCTGCATCGGCCTTGCCCGACTCGGATGCACTGTTCTCCAGTATGACATGATTGGATACTGTGACAATGACCAGATCTCTTACGAAGTTGCCCACCGCTTTTCCAGGCAGCGACCGGAAATGATCTCTGAAAAGAGCTGGGGGCTCTACAGCCCTCAGGCTGAATCTCACCTTCAGAGTATCATGATGCTACAGACATGGAACTCCATACGTGCCATCGACTTTCTCCAAAGTCTGCCAGAGGTTGACGCCGGGCGCATCGCTGTAACCGGCGCCAGCGGAGGCGGCACTCAGACCTTCGTTCTCTCAGCACTCGATCCTCGTGTAACCGTATCAATGCCTGCCGTTATGGTTGGCACTGCCATGCAGGGAGGATGCACCTGCGAGAACGCTTCCCTTATGCGAATCAACGAAGGTAACGTAGCCTTCGCTGCTCTCTTTGCACCCCGCCCACTGGGACTCACTACCGCCAACGACTGGACCCGGGAGATGGCCACCAAAGGATACCCGGAAATCAGCAAAACGTATCAGACTCTCGGAGCCCCCGGCATGCTAACCCTGCATGACCGGACAGAATTTGATCACAACTACAATCTTCCGTCCCGACAGGCGATGTACAAATGGTTCAACGAACATCTGGGACTTGGAAGAACGGATCCAGATAACGAGCGCCCCCATAAGCGCTTGACTGAGAGGGAACTCACTGTCTTCGACAAGGACCACCCCAAACCCACTGGCGGCAAGGAATTCGAACGCAGCTTACTCGCCAGCCTCGCCAGCGAATCTACTACCAGAATCACCAATCATCCTGAGATTGCACGCCGGGGGTGGAAATCCATCCTTGGGACAAGCTTGCAGGATACCGGAAAAGTGGAGTGGCAGTTGACCGGCAAGAGGGACAGGGGCTCCTACCTTGAGATGCCGGGCCTTCAAAACAATACAACCCATGGACAGCAGGCCCCCGTGATCTGGCTCTACCCGAAAAACTGGAAAAGCGAGGCTGCAATCTTCCTGAGTCCAGAGGGGAAATCTGGACTCTACGACAAACAGGGCGACCCTCGCCCGGAAGTCCGAGCCCTGCTTAGGGATGGTGTCTCGGTCTGTGGAATCGATCTGTTCCAGCAGGGCGAGTTCCTCAAGAAAAACAAACCTCTTCCCGAAACCCGGCGCGTAAAAAATCCCCGGGAAGCTGCCTGCTATACCCTTGGTTACAACAGGCCGCTCTTCGCGCAAAGAGTAGCCGACATCCTCAGTACTATAAGAATGATTCAGGCTGATCAGCACGGAGCGGAAAAGATCACCCTTGTCGGCTTAAAAGGCTCCGGTCACTGGGCGGCCGCCGCCCAATTTCTAGCAGGCAAGGCCATTCACCGAGCAGCAATCGAGTCCTCCGGCTTTGAATTCATCAAGATCACCAACATCCGCCATCCTGACCTCATGCCGGGGGCATCCAAATATGGCGGGATGAAGGGACTACTTAGCCTAGCCTCCAGGAAAGCATGGAATGTTGACACCGAGGGACTTCCAGAGTGGCTGAAGTGACCGCTGGGCGGAAGCGCAGTCAGGCAACAACTTCGTGAATCACCTTGCCGAACACATCTGTCAGGCGCACATCCCGGCTGTTATGACGTAAGGTCAATCTCTCATGGTCAAGTCCCAGCAGGTGAAGAATCGTGGCATGCACATCATGGACATGAACGGGATTTTCCACGGCGTGCATACCAAAATCATCCGTAGCACCCAGGCTCGTCCCCCCTTTCACTCCTCCACCAGCCATCCAGAGAGTGAATCCTTTGTGGTGGTGCCCACGGCCCAACTGGGTCTCCCGATTCGCTTCTTCAAACGGGGTCCTTCCGAATTCCGTCGCCCAGACCACCAGAGTCTCCTCCAGCATGCCACGCGCCTTCAGATCCAGAATCAGAGCCGTGATACCCTGATCAGTTCGACCGGCGTTACTTCGGTGGTTTTCAATCAGACCACCCCGGTTGCCATGGGCATCCCACTTTCGCCCCTTGGCACCATCGAAGATCTCAACAAAGCGTACTCCGGATTCGACGAGGCGGCGCGCGGTCAGGCAATGCTTGGAGAATTGATTTTCGCCGTACAGAGCATGCACCCCGGCGGACTCTCTAGAGAGGTCAAAAGACCCCTCTGCAGACTGCTGCAGTTTCCAAGCCATTTCCAGCGCTTCGATACGACCGGTCAATTCCGGTTGGGTTGGGTGACGATCTCTATGGAGACGATTCAGCCGGTTCAGAGCGGCAAGATGCTCCCTCTGGCGTTCGGCGCTCACTCCTGAGGGAAGGTCCAGATAGGGAAAGGGAGGCTTTCCACTTTCCACCCTGGCCACCGCTGCCTGATGCTGCCCGGGAAGCATTCCCTGCTGGAACACCACGTCTCCCGCAGTTGAGATTCCGTCCTTCATCACCACATAGGGAGGAAGATCCGAGCTCTCTGACCCAAGACCATAGGTCACCCAGGACCCCATGCTCGGAAACCCCGGACGCGCATGCCCGGTATGCCAGATTGTCTCTCCCACCGAGTGAATCGCTGAATCGGTATACACTGCCTTCAGGAAGGCTATCTCATCAACAACCTCACCAAGGCGGGGATAGATCTCGCTGAGCCACGCACCGGACTGGCCATGCTGCTTGAAGTCAAAGACCGGAGGAAGAATTTTACACCCCTCAACCGTCTTTTCGGGGTTGAAGCCTCGTAATTCCTCGGCGCTGAAAATTTCATCTGCCCGCTTCCCGGCCCATTTTTTCAGCTGCGGCTTATAATCAAAGGTCTCCAGATGACTGGCCCCGCCGCACATGAAGAGCAGGATCACGTTACGCGCTCTGGAGCGATAGTGCGGGGCTACCGCGGGGAGGGCCGCCTGACCTGACGAGGCAAGATGTGAAATAGCCGCAATACTCCCGAGACTCAAATGCCCCAGAAAATCGCGCCGGTTCGGCATCTGAAACTTAGTTGACATAGATGAACTCATTCAACCCAAGAAGAAGATGGCAGTAATTCACCAGCAGGCGATCAGACTCTCCCGACAAAAGCTCTCTCGAAAACTGTCGCTCCTCCTCATCCGGCGGCCGGGAGAGAACAAGCAGGTAGGCATACTCGATCTGCTTTTCCTGGTCACCACCCGCCTCCTCTTTAATCCGCTGCGCCAACCGCTCGGACATGTCCCACCCAAAGGGGGCATTCAAGGCGAAGAGAGCCCCTATCGGATCGGCACCCGTAGCACGTGCTCCCACGCTGCGACTCAGGTCAGGAGGATCAAACAGGCTTAAGGTTGGATGCTTTGCGGAGCGGTGGGCCTGCAGATATATGGACCGCCTCCAACTCGAAGGTTCGTCCCGCACCTCTGTCTTGTAGTTTCCAATCGAAATACTCGGACCAAACATCTCCCTGCGCAGCACTCCAGCAACCGAAAGAAGCTGGTCCCGGATGGCCTCTGCCTCGAGGCGCTGGGGCCTCCGATGCCATAAAAGAACGTTGTCAGCATCTGTTTCTAGAAACTCAGGACCTGCTGCCGATGACTGGCGGTAGGTCGCACTGGTCACGATCATCCTGTGAAGGGGCTTCAGTTGCCAATTGCCCTCAATCAGAGTACGAGCGAGAAAATCTAGCAGACCAGGATGACTCGGCCGGGTCCCCAGATTCCCAAAATCATTCGGACTCTTTACCAGCCCCTGCCCGAAGTGGTGGTGCCAGAGGCGGTTCACAATGACCCGGGCCAGTAATTGCCCTGCCCCATTCTCATGATCAGTAAGCCACTGACCCAGGCCCTCCAGCTTTCCCTGCGACTCTCCAAGCCAGTAGCCTGCATCCTTTCTCATGAGGACCTGAAGGAATCCGGGAGGCACTGCCTTTCCCGGTGAACGCCAACTCCCCTTCAACAGCACTCGTGGCTCCTTGACCACGAGATCAATTTTCTTTCTGGAGGCCTTGGGCGCCACGCTAAATTGATCAAAGTAGAAGGCTGTAAACTGGTAATATTCCTCGGTGCTCATCGGATCAACCGGGTGGTCATGACATCGCGCACACCCGAAGGTAAATCCCAGGAAGGCCGTCCCGGTAGTAGCCACCATGTCGTCCAACCGATGGAACTGCTTATCATTGGGATCCGAGTTGTTCTGCAGCCTGGTGCCAAGATGCATGAACTGCCTGAGTTCGGCGTAGCGCGCCCTATCCGGCTCCGATGAAGCCGGGGGCGCAAGGTGGTAGTATACGAATTTATCGAAGGGTAGATCCTCATTGAAGGCGCGGATCACCGCATCCCTGAACTTCCATGCATTCCCGCGAACTTTGTCCTCATTCACGGTCAGCACTCCGTCACTCTCTCCAAAACGCACCACATCCAACCAGTGACGTCCCCACCTTTCTCCATAATGTGAACTCTTCAGGAGCTTCTCTACCAGATTCGCATAAGCCTCCTCTGACTCATTATCAACAAATTGACGAATGTCCGGAACAGAGGGCGGCAGACCAGTCAGACCAAGACTCAAGCGTCTGATCAGGGTATAACGATCCGCCTCTTCCCGAGTGGGATGAAGCCCCCTTTCAAACAACTTCGAGAGAATGAAATTGTCCACCGGGTTTACTACCCAGCGATCCCCTGCCACCGCCGGAACCGCTACCTGCTCAGGCAACGCCTTCACGCTCCAGAGATCACTCTCCCGCAGGGGAGAAGCTGACACCCCACAAAGAGATACTACCACCCCGCACAGAAAGCTCTGGTAATAGCAGTTCATCCTCAAGACCTAGAAGGTTACCTTTTTCCAACAGCAAGCGTCAATCGCCCCAACAGGTTGGATTCCGACGGAGCTCCAGCCAGAGCATTATTTCTCCGCCAGAGCAGCTTCGGCATGCGTCTTGAAGATATCCCAGGTCTTTGGCTTCGACCCCAAGTTCTGGATCATGAACACAGCATAGTGCCCCTTCCCGCAATCCACCCAGAATCGCGTTCCTGCTGCACCGCCCCATTCATACCGGCCCTGCCCGTTCACTCTTCCCCCGAGGCCATAGCTTTTCCCAATATCCTTGAGGTGATTCTTGAACATGAGATCCACCGTTCCCTCCTTCAGAATACGCTGACCGTTCAACCCACCTTTCCTTAAGAGCATTTCGCAGAACTTGGCATAATCTCCCGCAGTAGACATCAGACCCTGCCCCCCCATCATTTGTGTGGGACGCCTCATCACTTCGTCACGGCCCATAACCTTCCTCAACCCCCCTTCATTTTTACGACTGTATACGAGTGCCACCCGCGCACGATCCTCCGGATTCTTCACCCAGAACTCGGTATCAGACATCTTCAACTTATCGAAGACTCTCTCCCGCATGATCAGATCAAGCGTCTTACCCTCAATAGCCTCAAGATACCGGCCCAGAATATCAATGGAGTAGCCATAAGCGTAACGCTCTCCGGGATGAAAGACAAGTGGACGCTTCGCCATGGACTTTGAAAAATCTTCCAGCGAATCTCCCGGACCCATTGCCAGCCCGCTTCGATCGTAGGTAAGCCCCGCAGAATGTGTCATCAGGTGACGCGGAGTGACAGGCCTCTTGGCCCCAACCTGCTTCCGTCCTTCGCGCACACTTACCGTCTTCCACTCCGGCAAATACTTGTGGATTGGATCATCGAGCTTGAACTTTCCTTCTTCCCAGAGGGCCATCGCAGTGACCGCGACGATGGGCTTGGTCATCGAATAGATCCGAAGCAGACTATCCTTCGACATTGGCTCCTCTTTCTCCAGATCACGTTGTCCATGGGATTCGAAGTAGCCAATCTTTCCTTTCCAGCCGATGAGGCCGATGAGGCCAGAAACCTGCTCTTCCCTCACTTCCTTCTTCATGGCGAGCTCAAGGTCCTCCACCGCTTCATCGACTAACCGGGCAGCGGACGCCTCCTTTGCAAAAGCCCCTCCGGGACCAGAAACAATCAGAATGCTAGCAAGGTAAAAGTAGTGGAACCTCCTCATCTTCCCGGCATCCAGGCAGATTCAAATCCATGCTGCAAGCCTGCCTCTTCTTCAATTGCCTTTTCGGATACTCCCTGCGGACAAAAGCACCCGCCTCACCGTATCGCGTTACCCACGGGCGAGGAAACTCCTGACCAGCTGGGATACTTTCTTGGAACTCTTACCATTGCTGAACGAACTGAGCTGTAGTATGCCCCCTCCAGATCGCGATGAAGCCATCCGATAACCCATCCTCCAACGGCAAGGAACACACCTCACGGCAAGTATCAGGCGGAACCGCCGGACTCCTGCTCAGAATTCTCGCGCCCCTTGCCCTCCTTGGACTTGGAATATTCGGTTATAGCAAGCTCTCGATCGCCGTTCCCGAGGAGGCCCAGCCCCGGCGCGAAAGAAAACCGGTGGAAACCCGGGTTCTTGAACTGAAGCGCGAAGATTATCGAGTCAAGATACCTTCACAGGGAAATATAAGAGCGCATGGTCTTGTTAACTTAACTTCTGAGGTCCCGGGGAAAGTTCAGGCAATTCATCCTCCTTTTGAGGAGGGCGCCTTTTTCTCAAAAGGTGACATCCTTCTCGAAATCAACCCAATCGACCTACGGGTCGCCCTGATTTCTGCTCAGGCACAGGTCGCCGCTGCCCAGCTGAACCTTGAAAAGGAAGAGGCACTCGCCGAGCAGGCCCGACTCGACTGGAAAGATCTCGGCTACGAGGACGAGCCCAGTGCCCTCGTCAGGCGGGAACCCCAACTGAAAGCAGCTCGCCAGGGCCTGCTACTCGCCGAAGCACAGGAAGAAAGCGCCTTACGCAACCTTGAGCGAACGAAGGTTACTGCCCCATTTGATGGCCGGGTTCTGAGAAGAACTGTCGGCGTGGGTCAGTCAATCGGACCTTCGACGGCGCTCGCGGAAATATTTGCCACTGACTACAGCGAGGTCCGACTCCCGGTATCCACCCTGAACCTCCGAGACGTCACCCTCCCGGAAGACGCCTCTGATCCGCCTCTTGCCGTGACCTTGCGGGATGGCCTTGATGACCAATCCTCAACGGAGTGGAGCGCTCGCATCCTCCGGACCGAGGGGGCATTAGACTCCAGCACCCTTGAGCTTTTTGCAATTGCCCGGATTGAGGACCCTTTCGGATTACAGTCAGAACACCCACCCCTGCGTGTCGGCCAACCTGTCATCGCGGCCATTCCGGGTAAAACATTGAAAGATGTCTTCGTCATTCCGCGCGAGGCTGTCTCGCAGTTGAGCCGTATCCGGATTGTGGATCCCGCAACCCTTAAGCTTGGCTCCTCCTACATCCGGCCACTTCATTCGGATGATGATTCCATAATTTTCCGGGATCCCTTGCTTGAGAATGGCACCCTTCTGGCCCTCACCCGCCTAGTGTATGCTCCCGATGGAGGCGGGGTCATCATCATCCCGGAGGAAAACGACGAACTCCCCGCGGATTCAGTCCCCGGTGAAGTCACCTCTGTAAACCGGGACCAGGGAACCACGGGCAACCTGAAGCCATGATCTCGTGGTTTACCAGGAACGGTATTGCCGCCAATCTTCTGATGGGTGGAATCCTGCTTGCTGGCATCTATGTTGCCTTTTTTAAGATCACTCTTGAGATGGAGCCCGACCGGGAGTGGGGCAGCGTCTCGATCAGAAAACAATACCCCGGCGCCACCCCTACCGACATCGAACGGGAGATTCTCATCCCAGTTGAAAATGCACTCGAGTCCCTCGACGGAGTCAAGCAACTCAATACCGACGCCGAGCGTGGCGAGGCCAAAATATGGGTAGAGGCCCGAAAAGGCACGGACCTTAGGGAGCTCAAGGAGGACATCGACTCCCTCTTGAAGACCGTGAGCAATATCCCTGCTCCAAACGAACCATTCCGAATCAGAATACCCAGCCAGAACGACCGTAGGTCTGTCATCTGGGTAGTGGTGAGCGGAGACCTTCCTGAGGAGGAGCTCCACGAGGTCTCCCGCCAGGTTCGCAACGACCTCCTTTCCATTGACGGAATAAGCAAGGTAAGAGCTTTTATTCCGGACAGACATCGAATTGCGATCGAACTGAATACAGACAAACTGGCAGCCTACGACCTCACTCCAGATGCTGTTGCCAATGCAATTCGCCAATCTTCCATTGACCTGCCCGCAGGAGCGATTGACGGCCCCACGGGCCGTCTCGACATCCGAACAAAAGGCCAAGCCTATACCCTCGAGGAATTTGCAGCCATCACCGTCCGGTCCTCCAACGGCTCCAGACTTACTCTCGGCGAAATCGCAACCACGATCACAGATGCCGACAATGAAGAAAAGTTCATCTCCGAATACAACCGGCGGCCGGCAGTTAGGATTGATGTTGGCCGAACTGGTAACGAGAACGCCCTTCAGATCGCACGCGAGGTTCGAAATTATGTCGCGAAATCGTCCGAAAGATTTCCCGAGGGAGTTGTCCTCGGCACGCACGCAGATCGCGCTATAGACCTTCAGTCACGACTTGAAACCATGGCCGGATCCCTCCTTCAGGGTGGACTTCTTGTCATGGTTGTCCTTGGGCTTTTCCTGAGACCTCAATTGGCCTTCTGGGTAGTCGTGGGGATTCCCGTAAGTTTCGCGGGTGGAATCGTCGTGATGCAGCTTTTTGGTATATCCGCAAACATGATGAGCCTGTTCGGCTTCATCATTGTGATCGGAGTGGTCGTCGATGATGCAATTGTCACCGGTGAAAGCGTCTATACCCGCCTTCAACGCGGAACCAATCCGCTCGATGCCGCGATCAGCGGCACTCGTGCCGTCACGGTCCCCGTGACCTTCGGAATTCTCACCACCATCGTTGCCTTCCTGCCCCTCCTTTTTTTCGAAGGCATGACAGGAAATTTCGCGAGGCAGATCCCGTTCGTAGTCACCCCGGTCCTCCTCTTCTCCCTCGTGGAATCCAAGTTAATTCTGCCAGCTCACCTTAAGCACGTAAAACTATCCACACGCAGGAGGCGGAATCCGCTCTCCGTAATACAACGAGGTGCAGCATCCGGTCTTCAGCTCCTGATCGACAAGATATACGCTCCTACCCTGAAGGTAGTTGTATCTCATCGACTTTCGATGATTGGGGCCTTCGTTTGCATGGCGCTACTGATGCTCGGTTACTTTGCGGGCGGGCGTCTCGGGTATGTCTCAATCCCGTCCGTCGAACGCCCCGAGATCTTCGCCACGCTCAAGCTTCCTGAACACGTCTCCAAGGAAACTACCCGCATATACACTGATCGCATCACGACGGCTGCAGAAAAGATGCAGGACGAGTTTGTTGATCCTGAGAAAGGGGCCGTTGTGACAAATCACTGGCGCCTTCTTGGCACCGATTACCCGGGCCGCCCCTATAACAAGGCATACTCCATAGTCTTTCTCGGACTGATGCCCTCGGGTCTACGATCCGAGGCCGGACCCAGCAACGATGTGATCATGAAGCGTTGGCGGGAATTGATTGGAGAGCTCCCCGCCAACGCCACGCTCAAGATCAGGACTCAAAAGACCCGAGGAGATGATGGAGAAAAGGACACCGACCCGCTTGAAATGGAATTACGGGGGCCCAATTCAGAAACGAAACAGGAGATTGCCCGGAAAACCGAAGAGCTCCTCGAGGGCTACGATGGGATTGCCAACGCATGGGTCAACCAACGAGCCAATCAGACCGAGGTGGAACTCTCGCTCACTCCCCGGGGGACGGAACTCGGCATAACCCAGCAAACCCTCGCCTATCAGGTTCGGAGAGCCTTCTACGGGGAGGAGGCCCAGCGGGTCCTTCGTGGCCATGAGGAGTATCGCGTAATGGTCCGACTTCCCAAAAAGCAGAGGGAAACCTTCAACACTTTGGAGAAAATGAAAATCCGAACCCCCGCGGGAGCCGAGGTTCCTCTCTTTACCGTGGCAAAAATCGACTTCGTTCAGGCTCCTGCCTATATCGAACGAAATGACAAGGCCGAGGTNATCCGGATCGGAGGAGAACCAACAGACCAGAACGTGGATCTCGTTCGGATTGCAGATTCACTCAAACCCCAGCTCAGAGAACTCCTTCGTGGGAGTGAGGATCTTCAGTTCGTCTTCAGGGGAGCAGTCGCAGAAGCTGAGGAGACAAAAAAACGCCTCATCATCGGGAGCATCGCCATGATGTTCGCTCTCTTCGCCCTCCTGGCAATCCCATTCCAATCAATCCTGCAGCCTCTCTACATTCTTGCCGTCGTTCCATTCGGCGTCATCGGCGCACTCCTTGGCCATATGATCATGGGTGTGACACCCTCGGACCTGTCTCTCTTTGGAATCATCGCCATGGCTGGGGTGGTGGTGAACGATTCCCTAGTGATGGTGGACGACATCAACCAGCGTGTTCGGGCCGGAACCCCTCTCAGGCAAGCCGTGCTCCAGTCAGGGCAGCTGAGATTCCGTCCAATTTTCCTTACCTCGATCACAACCTTTGTCGGACTGATGCCCCTTATGTTTGATAATTCTCTTCAAGCTCAATTCCTCATCCCGATGGCAGTTTCTCTGGCCTACGGAGTCCTTTTTGCAACCGGCATCACTCTACTTCTCATCCCTTGTGTGCTCGTAGTTGCAGATGACCTGAAAAGCGCATTGCGTAAATTCAGCTCTTGGTATGGCAGGCCATTCAAGGGCCTCAGAAAGCCATAANAAAGATATCGGCTGGTAGAAGCTTGGTCTCGGAGCTGACCTCTTTACTCGGCATTACGCGACGGCGGGATCTCNCTTAGCTTTCACCCGGGCGACTGCCATCCAGCCTCTGATCCAGCAATTTTCTGTGGAATACGCCCCTGATAGTGTATTCCCAGAGAGCTTTCGATGAAGACACACAAGGCCCTTGCATATTTCCTGCTNCTCCAGCTTCACGGCTCTCTACTGGCAGAACAAAAAGAACGCCCCCCAAATGTCNTAATCCTCATGGCCGATGACCTCGGCTACCATGACCTTTCCTCATATGGTCATCCTAAAATCAAAACTCCCGTTCTTGATCAACTGGCGCGGGAGGGAGTTAAGCTCACCAGTTTTTATGCTGGGGCAACGGTATGCACGCCTTCCCGCATGGCTCTCCTTACCGGCGCCTACCCAGCCCGCCTTGGCTGGTCCAAGGGTGTGATTGGCCACATCATGANGAAGGGACAGGGCCTGAGCCCAGACGCTCTCACCATGCCGGAGATCTTCAAGGCTGCCGGTTACCGGACAGCGATGTTTGGCAAATGGCACCTCGGAGACGAAGCGCCCCTCCGCCCCCACCGGCAGGGGTTCGAGACCACCTGCTATCTTAACAAGAGCAACAATCAGACCAAGGAGCTATGGAGAGATGACGAGGTCATCGAGAATCCTTTCACCAATAGACTCCTGAGTGAGCGCTTCACCAACGAGGCAATCAAATTCATCGAATCTAATCGGGATCAGCCATTTTTTCTCTACCTTCCTCATACCGCCCCTCACTTTCCGCTCGAGGCACATCCAGACTGGAAGGGGAAATCACAATTCGGCGTCTTTGGTGATGTCGTGGAGGAACTGGATCATCGGATCGGCCAACTACTGGATGCTCTTAAGAAGGCAGAGCTAGAAAAGAATACTATTGTCGTGTTCCTCTCCGACAACGGGCCGGAACCCCTTACCNGGGCATCCAGAGCTGATCCCTTCCGAGGAAAGAAATGGTCAGCCCTTGAAGGNGGCACCCGCGTCCCGTGCATCATTCGACATCCAGGGATCATCCCTCCTGACTGGGAAAGTGCGGCTCTGATTTCGGCGATCGATCTTCTTCCTTCCCTTGCTCATGCATGCGAGATCGACCTCCAGCAACACAGCCAGAGCAAACCCATCATCGACGGATTGAATGTCTGGCCCACACTCCAAGACAACAAGGAAGGCACCCATCCGCGTCAGGATCTCCTTTACTGGCATGGAGCAGATGGATTTCAGGCCATCAGAAAGGGGTCATGGAAACTCTTCCCCAATCGGCGCCACGCCGGCCTGAAGGGTTCTGGACCCGCCCTTTTCAACTTGGAAAAGGATCTTCAAGAGAAACTTGATCTCAGCATGGAGCACCCTGAAAAAGTCGCCGCACTGAAAAAACTCGCCGAACTTCGCCTTTCGGAAATCGAAAAGAACAAGGTCGCCCTTGGAGGAACAAAGTGACATAGTAGTGCCGAGTCATGTCTCAAAAAGTCCTTCTCCTTCTTATTGCTATCGGCTCGTTCGCGGCAGGGCTGGTCGCAGACCGCTTTCTCCTAAAATCGAGTGAAGAAACCACTAAGGAGACNGCGAGCNCCCAGTTGAGGACTNCCAGAAAGAGTCAGCCGANCCGCGAGCGGANCGAGANGNCCAACTCNNCCCCNTCAGAAAANCGTTCGCACAACTCTGGAGAGGATTCGACTCCTTCAGATGAATTTCAGCNGCTCATNGAACAGATTGAGAGAGGCCAACCCACGAACTTTGCATCCCTTGGGCGGAGCATTCTTTCCATGCCTCCCGGCCCACAACGGCGCCGTGCCCTTCACCGGCTCGCATCTCGATGGGGTCGCAGCGACCCTCAGGCAGCTCTTCGCTGGAGTGAGGATCTGACAGGACGCGATCAGTTCGCCACCATGGAAGACATCCTCCGCCACTGGTCCGATGACGATCCCGCCGCCGCTGCAAACTATGTTACCCAGCTACCAGGCTCCGAGCATACCATGCACCTCCTCCGTGACCTGAGCCACCGCTGGGCTGAGTCTGACCGCACCGCTGCCCTGGAGTGGAGCATGGCTCTGGAAAACCCGGCCCTCCGAATGCGTGCCATCCGCGGAGTAGCCTCCTCATGGGCTGAGAAAGACCCAGCTGGGGCAGCGNGCTTCACCACGGACTCTCTTCAGACCGTTAATGAACGACACCATGTTCTTGAAGCCGTAGCCCGCCGATGGGGCGAGCAGGACCTCCANGGCGCGTTGGAGTGGGCCCGCGGCCTCGAAGCCGGGGACCAGCAGCGAGCCACCCAGTCCGTNCTCCGGCTTGTTGCCGAACACAANCCCTCCGAGGCGGCAAACATCTACCAGGATATCGCAGCCGAATTACCCCAGAACGGACCNATCAGCCGCGAGTANNGACATATGGCCCAGGAAGTGGCCAGAGTCTGGTCCTCTTCAGACCCAGTTGAGGCCGCNCAATGGGCTCTCGGCCTGCCAGAGAGAGGATCTATTCGGCGTGAGGCAGTTGGCGATGTCACCGAGCAGTGGATGCGTATCGACAGCATGGCAGCTGGAGAATGGATTAGCTCCCTTCCAGCGGGTCGCACGAGGGACGGGGCATCGGAACGAGTGGTCCATATGACCACCAACAGCGACCCGGGCACTGCGTTCGAATGGGCACAAAGCTTGAGTGAAGACCACCGCCGTTTCGGCCTCATGCATCATACTCTCACCGAGTGGAGTACTGTTGACCGTCCTGCTGCCCAGCAGGCGCTTAGCACAGCCGATATCCCCGCCGAAGTCAGGCAGCGGTTCGGAGAGGAACTGGGACTCGCTCCTGCTCCTGCTCCTACCCCTAGTCCTAGCCCCCCGGCCGGAGGAGAATCGGGAACCGAATAGCTGAACAGCTCATCCCAGACCAAGCCGGAAATCTTGCCGTTCTTTACTGCCTGCAGCTCCAGCTAGCCCCTCATTCTTTTCGGAGATAAACCCGAAGGGCCTGCTAGTTCTTGGGTGCTCAGGGCTCAGTCGCTGACTCCGCAATCCAGGTCTGGATGTAGTCCTGATCAGCCTCACTGAGCGAACTGAGCGCAATGGTGAAGGATTTCCCGTCTTTGCGAGCAATCGTTACCTTTGTGCCCTCGCTGCTGATTATCCGGGCTTCTATTGTTCTGCCAGACTTGTTGGTAAAAATTCTCAGAGGCCCTTGAGGCAATTCATCCCCCTTCTCAACCTGCAGGCTGCAACCATCCAGAAAATCGAAAACCTGAGCCATCAATTTGGGGTTCCGATAAAACGTCGTTCCATGGTTACCTCCGGCGATTTCCTTGTAAACGTGCTTGGAGTTTGTCTCTTTCATCCTCCGGGCGAAAGGACGAACCATCTGAACAGGAACGGTGGTATCCTCATCACCAGTAACGACCATCATCGGAGCCTTGATCTCCTCAAGGATGTCGTGACTACCCATATAGGCAGGTGACATTGGAACAAGCGCTGCCCAGATTTCAGAATAAGCTGCTCCCAGATGAATTGTTCCTCCTCCGCCCATTGAGTGCCCCGCAAGGTAGATCCGCGAGGAGTTGACATTAAACTCCTTACGCACGATCCCCAGAACGTTGAGGACATCTTTCTCACTCAACTCGCCGAGGTTTTCTGGATCGCCAGCACGCACTCCGAAACCTCTCTTTCCCTTTCCCTGACTCCCATACCATCCTCTCTCGTTGTACCCGAAGGGCGCAACAACGATATAGCCCCTTTGCTCTGCCTCCTCGGTGACGCCCTGATAGCGTATCACCTGCTGAGGATTGCTCCCAAGCCCGTGCAGCAGGACCAGCAGGGGCGCCGGCTTAGCCTTCTTATAGCCGGAAGGGACATAGAGCGCATATTCGATATCCTTACCAGCTTCCTTAAAAGCGTAGCTTCTTTTCTGGATTTCACCCAAATCCCCCTGCGCGGGAAGCAACCCTGTGCAACTGGCCAATACCAGCCCACAGGCAAACAAGGTAAGAGCCCCCTTCATTTTTACTCAGATCTGCGGCCTCCACCCGTAAAAGCTTCCATCATCCGCAACCCCTGAGTTGCCTGTTTGATCATACGGCTCTGGGAGGAATTGAAGGCCTCGACCTGCTCCGGAGATAGCACACTGCTCACCCCTGAACTCATCGCCTCCTGATTAGACTGCCAGTCCGTCTCAAGACGATCGGCGATTCCAGGCTCGTCCAGCTGATTCAAGACCCCCCTCCCCTGCCACCTCTCGGTCATACCAGTTTGCTGCCTGGCATCATACATGACCTCGACAAGCTGAGCTTCCTGCTCTGATGTAAGCGGGACTCCTGCCCCTTCCATCGCGCGTCTTAAGCCCTGCACCTGCTCATGCTCTTCAAGCCTGCTCTCATAGTTCTGGTAGCGCTCCCAGTCTGAGTCATCGTTAAGAAACTCCTTCATGGCGGCAGACCGCTCGCTATTTTCCGCCTCCCAGTTTTCTAGAATCTTCTCCCGATCTCCATCCCCAGCCGTCATCAACTCACCCCAGAGCGCATCCTCAGCACCTGCCGACCCTCCCGCAATCTCAAGGAAATATTCCCGGTCCTCTTCGCCGAGAGAAAGGTCCTCAACCAGCGGCCCAAAGAGCCTTCCCGCCTTTCTCTTATTTTGAGTCTCCTGCATACGCTTACCGGCATCGCTCTCGGTCCACTGTCGAAACATGTCGCCCAGCACCCTTCTGCGCTCGTCACCCCTGCGGTCTTCCTCGCCCTCTTCTTCATCTGGGTCACTATCCACAGACGTCCGACCACTCTTCGCGGGACCGGAGGGACGGGATGACGCCACCGGAGCCACCGCAACCGGAGCTCCCGGTATACGGGTTGCGCTTTTAGCCGGCTTCTCCTGCTCCAAATCGGCAACCTGTTTTCTCAGCTTAGTAAGCTGCCCCATTCCCATTACTACCATAACAGCAAGCAGAGCACCCACCGCGGTTGATATTATAAATCCGAGTTTCATATCCTTTACAGAGGCTCTGTTAGCACAGCTGCAGAACCGAAACCACTCCGTAATCGACTCGCCCGGGAAATATAAAGCCTGACCGCACTCGGCCCATCTCCAAAGGCCTCCGGACCATCACTCCTTGGATTCATTGCTTTCCCGCTCATCCACAACGCAGTAAAACGCCTTCCTCTTGATTGCTACCCAGACCGCTCTCGCCTCTCTGTGTCTCATTACTGCAATCGTTCACCTTGGCGCTCAGGAGAACGAGGATTCCTGGGGGGCAGACCGCGGAAAAGGGCTCCCCGAGAACCTCGCCCAACTCCCTCCGGTTGCAGGCCTCCCAAATGCTCTGGTTTTTAATGACGGCAGGAAGATCACGAAGCGGGAGGAATGGAGAGCGCGCAGAAAAGAACTAATCGATACGCTACTATTCTATCAATACGGGCGAATTCCACCCAAACCTGATCAGGTCGTAGCTACGGTTGATCGCGTTCGGAAACACCACAGTGGACTTGGTAATGAGGAATGGATAACCCTGACCATTGGGAGCAAAGAACAGCTGAAAATGCGTATTGTCGCATACGTCCCGCAAACCAAAGGCCCTCATCCGGTCATTATCGAGGAAGCAGGTTCGCCGGGGGGGAGCAGAAACGCCTCCATGTTCATGGAGAAAAACTATATCTTCATCGAATATGCGAGAGGCGACCTCGCTCCTGACAAACGAGGGAGCACTGGCCCCGCACAGCGTGCTTACCCCGATTTCGACTGGGCGATGCTCGCTGTCTGGGCCTGGGGAGGAATGCGGGTCGTCGACTATCTTGAATCACGCTCCGACGTCGATCACGATCGCGTCGCGATCACAGGACATTCGCGTGGAGGCAAGGCCGCCCTGCTTGCCGGCGCCCTTGACGAAAGGATCGACCTGGTGGCGCCCTGTCAATCCGGAGCCGGAGGAGCAGGCTCATCTCGCATCCTTGGCCCAGGATCCGAATCAATCGGCATGAACGATAAGCCCAACTGGTATCATGAGCGCATCCTCCTTTTCGCAGAAAAGGAGGCACATCTTCCCTTCGATCAGCACTTCCTAAAAGCTCTTGTTGCGCCCCGGGCACTACTTTGCATGGAGTCCTCAGATGACCTCTTTGCCAACCCGATAGGAACGCTAGCCACAAGCCAGGCCGCGGTGCCTGCATTCCAACTTTTTGACCGGGAACATTCCAATGGCCTGATATATCGCCGGGGAGGGCACTCGTATTCCACCGAGGACTGGAAATCGCTACTCAATTTTGCAGAGTTTATCTTCTACCAGCGCCCCCCACCCGCAGATACCACTTTCTGGCAAAAGCCCTTTGCTCTGGAACCCAGCAAAAAAGTGTCCACCGAGCAGAAATTCATTTCCATTGCCCAGCCTGGCAACAAAGCAGATGAGGACCGCCCCCGTGTTGGATCCCACGGGGCAGTCGATTATCCTTTTGAGATCGGGAACAACCGGGTGAGCAATGCCGAGTATTGCATCTTTCTAAACGCCGTAGTCCACGCCGAGGATCTTCATAACCTCTACGATCCGAGAATGAGTATCCGGCGCATTAAGGCAGAGGGCGGTCAGAACTCTTTCCGTTACTCTCCCCGTCCGGAAGCAGCACGGCTCCCTGTAACATACGTTTCCTGGCTTGATGCGGCCAGATACTGCAATTGGCTGCACAGCGGCCAAACCGAGATCGGATCCTACAATCTGACCGAATCCACGCTCCCCCTCCGGCGCATGAAGGGAGCGAAAGCCTTCCTGCCTACCGAGGACGAATGGCACAAGGCCGCCTATTACGATCCCAAGAAGAAAAACTATGCCTATTTCCAATATAGTCATCGAGGCATCGGTTTCTGGCTTGCCGGGAGAAATCGAAGCCAAAGTCCCTATGGGATGAACGGTATGGATCATGCCATCTGGGACTGGACGGAGACGACGGCTGGCGCTCTTTTCCGAGGAATACGGTCAAATACATGGTTTCAGGGAAACAATCGGCAGGCCGCCGGCCGCTTTTACAGCAACTCTGTCCTCGAACTGGGAAATCTCGGCTTTCGAGTGGCCCGACCTCTGAAAAGAACCCGCTAGAAATTTCCTCCTAACCGCTTGATTTACGATCGGCAATCGTATCAGCATTTAGCGTGGCAATACCCATCCCACCGCTCACTCTGAGCCACTTCCTCCTAGCCATCATCACAATCGGACTGGGCTTCCCGGGCCTTTCTGCCAACCCTGTCGAATTCGCCCGGGAGATCCGGCCCATTCTTTCCGATACCTGCTTCAAATGTCATGGGTTAGACGCCGCCAAACGTAAGGGAGGGCTACGCTTGGACCAGAAGGAGGGTTGGTTTACCCCGCGGGAAGAAGGGACTCTGGTGGTCCCCGGAAAGCCTCGGAAAAGCATCCTCTTCACCCGCATCACCCATTCCGACCCCGACGACCAAATGCCTCCCTCGGATGAAGTCCGGCAGCTTACACCCCTCGAGATCACGAAAATCAGGGACTGGATCCGACAGGGGGCAAACTGGCAACCCCATTGGTCCTTTACCCCGCTGCGCCGTCCCGACCTTCCCAAAAACGATAACGCATCGCGGACGCTCGGACCCATCGACAGGTATATCGGACGGCGAATGGCAGAGGCGGGCCTCCAGCCGGCAGAACCCGCAGACAAAGCCACCCTTCTCCGCCGGGTCACCCTTGACCTAACCGGCCTTCCCCCAACTCTGGAGGAGCTAGGCAACTTTTTACAAGACCCGTCTCACCATGCATACGAGCAGGTTGTCGACCGCCTCCTTTCCTCGCCCCGTTACGGTGAGCACCTCGCTGTTGACTGGCTCGATCTCGCCCGCTACGCGGATACCGATGGCTATCAGGACGACGAACCCCGGACCATGTGGCGCTGGCGCGAATGGCTTATCAACGTCCTCAATGACAATATCCCCTTTGATCAGTTCACCGTGGAGCAACTTGCCGGGGACCTTCTCCCCAATGCAGCTCTCGAACAAAAACTGGCGACAGGGTTTCTCCGCAACAACCGCGTCACCGGAGAGGGCGGATCAATTGCCGAGGAATTCCGCGTAGAGTATATTGTGGACCGCGTAGAGACCGTGTCCTCCGTCTGGATGGGCCTGACTACCGGGTGCGCCCGCTGTCACGACCATAAATACGACCCAGTTTCGCAGCATGAATTTTACTCCCTCTTCGCCTTCTTCAATCAAACCCCCGAGCCTGGAACCTACCGGGGCCTTGCCAAGCCATCACTCAAGGTTCCCACTCGTCCAGACCAGAAGCGCCTCAGGGAAATCGAGCAACAACTCAGCCAATCTGATGGCGACCAACGCCAAGAACTGGAGGAAGATCGCAAGCGATTGATCGGCCGCACCCCTGACACCATGGTGATGGAGGACTCCCAGAGACGGGACACCTTTATCCTGGAGCGAGGCCAATACGACCAGCGTGGGCGGAAAGTTGCCCCAGGGGTCCCTAGCAGCCTTCCCCCTCTGCCCCGGGGAGTTGAGATAAATCGTCTCGCCCTGGCTGAATGGCTTGTCGATCCAGAGCACCCACTGACGGCCCGAGTAACCGTCAACCGCCTCTGGCAGCACCACTTTGGTGTTGGCCTTGTTAAATCCTCGGAGGACTTCGGGGTTCAGGGAGATTTCCCAAGTCACCCCAACCTCCTCGACTGGCTAGCCACCGAATTGATCCGTTTGAACTGGGATATCAAAGCCCTCCAAAAACTAATCGTTACCAGCTCGACATACCGCCAAGCCTCCCAACCTTCCCCCGCAGCCCGGCAAATCGATCCTGAAAATAGGTTGATCTCTCACGCCCCTCGTTTACGCCTTTCCGGGGAGGTCATCCGCGACCAGGCGCTTTTCGTCTCCGGCCTTCTTGTCGAGAGAATTGGAGGCCCTTCAGTCAAGCCCTACCAGCCCGCAAACCTCTGGAATGAAATCGCTGGCCCCACCACATCCGCCTACGCCAAGGGTTACCAACAGGATACGGGGGACGCGCTCTATCGACGTAGCCTTTACACCTTTTGGCGCCGCGCGATCCCTCCTCCCGGACTACAAATCTTTGACGGACCCTCCCGCGAAGTTTGTATCAGTCGCCGGGAACAAACAAACACTCCCTTGCAGGCTCTCGCGCTTCTTAATGACACCATTTTCGTGGAGGCCGCCCGCGGCCTGGGCACCCGCATGATCCGCGCGGGGGGAGAAAATCAAAAAACCCGAATCAGTCACGGCTTTCAAATCGTTACAGGCCGTCTTCCGCGCTCGGAAGAACTCTCGGTTCTCCTGAATTCCCTCAAAACCCATCAACGCACCTACCTGGACGACACGAGCTTGGCCTTGGAACTCGTCAACGTAGGTGAATCAGAGCCTGACCCTGCCCTCTCAGCACCCGAACTGGCCGCTTACACCGCAATCGCTAATACTTTGCTGAATCTGGACGAAGCGATTACTCGACCTTAGATCATGAACCCGGACCCCTTTACCCGACGCCTGTTCTTCCGGCACTCAGGAATCGCCCTGGGCTCAGCAGCTTTTGCCTCGCTCCTCAAAGGCGAAGATAAGGTTGGTTCCCAGACACCCTTCCCGCATTTTCCACCTCGCGCCAGACGGGTTATCTACCTCTGTCAGTCCGGAGGACCCGCGCAAATGGATCTGTTCGACCACAAGCCCGAGCTCGGAAAGCACTTCGACAAGGACCTTCCTGATTCCGTTCGCAAGGGCCAGCGCCTGACCACTCAGACCTCAGGCCAAAACCGCTTTCCGGTAGCCCCCTCCGTCTTCGGATTTAAGCAATTCGGTCAAAGCGGGGCATGGGTCAGCGAACTCATGCCATATACCGCCCAGATCGCTGATCGCCTCTGCTTTGTAAAATCAGTCCACACCGATGCTATCAACCACGATCCGGCGATCACTTTCCTTCAAACCGGATCAGAGCGTCCCGGACGCCCAAGCATAGGGGCATGGCTTTCCTACGGCCTAGGGTCTCTCAACCAGAATTTGCCGGGCTTTGTTGTCATGACCTCAGCGACCAAGACGGATGGCCAGCCCCTTTACAAACGCCTCTGGGGTAGCGGCTTTCTGCCGTCCCACCACCAGGGCGTCAGGCTGAGGGGAACTGGAGCACCCGTGCTGTATCTGGATAACCCTCCCGGAGTTTCCCGGACAACGAGGCGGCAGATTATTGATGATGTGAATGCGATGAACCGTTTGCGCCTGAAAGAGGACGAGAATCCGGAACTGAGCACCCGGATCTCCCAGTATGAGCTCGCCTTCCGAATGCAGCAATCCGTGCCCGAGATTACACAGACCGGGGACGAACCAGCAAGAACCTGGAAGCTGTATGGCGAGGACGCCAGGAAGCGAGGCACCTTCGCCGCCAACTGCCTGCAGGCCCGCCGTCTCCTCGAGCGGGGCGTGCGCTTTGTTCAACTGTTCCATCGTGGCTGGGATCAGCACGACAATCTGCCCCGGGATCACCAAAGACAATGCGTGGACACGGACCAGGCCACTGCCGGACTCATTCTCGACCTCGAAGAACGTGGCATGCTTGAAGACACTCTGGTGATCTGGGGCGGAGAGTTTGGGAGAACCGCCTACTGTCAGGGAAAATTAACCAGGGAGAACTACGGCCGGGACCATCATCCCCGCTGCTTCACCTTGTGGCTTGCCGGAGGGGGAATCGCAGCCGGCACCACCTACGGCGAAACGGATGATTTTAGTTATAATGTCGCCGCGAACCCAGTGCACATACACGACCTCAACGCCACAATCCTCCGACTCCTCGGCATTGATCATCTCCGCCTCACTCACCGTTTTCAGGGTCGAAATCACCGACTTACCGACGTCCACGGCAGAGTCATTAGTGGACTTATGACCTGATCTGGAGCCTCTTACTTCCGCTCCAATTCGTAGACCACCTCAGCTAGCCGCTGGGAACTCTCAAGAAGTCCTGGGGCCAGACTTGGCTGTGGGCCCGTCTTCCCCTCCTTGTACCATTGCAGAATCTTGCGGCGGTATTGAGCTGCCTTGGCCGCTAACCCGAGGGGAAGCATACGCACCTGAATAACCTGTGAACCTTCGTCCTCGCTCTCGTGATAGACCTTCTCAGAGAAGGAGCGATTCCCCTTCAGCTCCTCACTGAGAGGAAAGAGAAACCCTGACTCCCCAATCGGCCTGAACAACATCACAACCTGACCCTCCGGAATGTTGCTCGACCGCCCCTTAGCCGTAAATTGATAGCCTGTCTCAGCCTCAGGTTTTGGCGAACGAATCCGGGCACTAGGCTCTTCATCCGCCCTCCCCTTCATCGGGCCTAGCAGAACAGCCAACACAAGAGCAGGAACCATGATTCTCATGCTGCCACCATTGCCGCAGTTCCCTTCCAGCGCAAGCACGCAGCCCTTGCCGCAGGGATTCCTCCTGTCACACTGGAAACAGTGGACACACCCCTTCTTACCCGCCTTCATCATCTCACTCTCGCGACAAGAGATGTCATCGCATCGAAGGATTTTTTTTTACACACCCTGAGATGGGAGCAAATCCCCCGTCCAGGCAATATCGACATTGAGTCTGCATGGCTTGATATCGGGGACGGACAACAACTACACCTCCTCCATGTAGAGGATTTCGAACCCTCCCCATTCGAAGCGGAGTTCGGTCGTCACTTCGCCTTTGACTACCCTCTCGCAGAGTTTCAACCCCTTAAGGAGCGTCTTGTTGATAATGGCGCGGAACTCATGAAGCCGATCAGGCAAACTCCCTTCGAACGCTTTTTTTTCAGGGAGCCCAATGGATATATTTTTGAGATTGTTGACGCCGACCGTCAACCGGAAGCCTGAAAGCACCCTTTACCCCCCAAGCACTCCAATGCGATCTCTTACATTTTTCTTTTTCGGACTGCTCCCATCCCTAGCCCTTTCTGAGGACCTTGCTTTTTCGCACCCCCTTCCGAACTACTCCTCCTTCGAGGGTGATGAAATCAAGGCGCTTGCCGCAGAGGTAAGACACAGCAATCCGCAAATCCACCGGGGAGGCTGGGAATGGGACCGCCTCCTCTCTCGCTACATCGACAACGATCGAGTGGAGGAAAATGCACTCCCCATCCTGAGAGCCTACTTCATGAGCATTCTCGATCGTTATGATCATGCCGAGGAAGAGGGAGAGAAGCTCACCCTCTTTTATAATCATAAGTCGTGGGGAAGCGGCGGCAGGATGCGTATCTTTGCTGAACTGGTTCGACAGGAAGTGCTCAGTGTTAAAGAACAAGAAAAGTTCAAGGATCTGGTTACCGAGAGCCTCCGTCTGGATTTCCCGGATTACTCCGCCCTGGAGCGAGGAGTCAATAACCGCCCCTATGGAATCAACGGTGGACCGGCCATCGCGGTCAGCATATTCCCTGACCACCCCAGCTCTATCCGGCATAAGCCCTGGCTCGAGGCTTTATGGCGCGAACTGGTGGAGTACGGAGACACCACGGAGACAAATTATTACCCCTATGGCCCACTCTACCTCCAAGGGCTGTATGACATTGCCATGGGCATGGGTAAGTTCGAATCTGATCGGGCGTTTCTTCACCAGCACATCCGTCGCTATCTATCTTATGTTCATGGAGGCGGAGTTCGTGGGAATCCTAACTCCGGAGTGCGTATCAATCAGAAGGAAGGATCACGCCACCGAATCTACGCTGATCCATGGAACTCTCGGTATCTTCTCGACGAAGCCGGTGCCCTGGACGCTCATATCTGGTATCTTTTTGCCAAGGAGTTTCGAGATCCTGAATTCCTCTGGGCATCTGAGCAGGCCAGCCTCGGCGGGCGCCCTCCCAAGGGAATTCCTGTTCCGAAGGAATACCGGGAGGCTTACCGACAGCGTTTCGGTTGGTTCATCAGGCGGGGAATCGAACCGAAGCCTCCCACCGGCCGCTCTTCTATTGGCTATTACAGCAAACATAAACACCCGAAACCCGAACGCCTTTTTCTCTGTCCGGGCAGAAAAAGCGGACAACCTTTTACCTCATTCTACATCTACGATCGGAACAACAACTATATGCACTATTGCGATGACTCAGATGGAAAACTTTACGAATACTGTGTCGACGGAGCCAAACTCCTCCATACGAGCGGGAAGTATACCAGTGGCCGCGCTGGCGTCGGAGAGGCCGCTTACGATCTTCTCACGGTTCTCCCACCCGATATGGAATTTCCAATCAAAGAAGGGCAGGGCATGAGCACCCCCACAGGAAACTCGTGGAAAATGGCCTCCATGTCGGTCAAGCTAGCCCTTCCCAGTCGCGAGGGACCTGATTCAAAAAACTGGTTCTTCGACAAAGGGATCGGCAAGTTTCGCCGCCGAGATCAGCCAAAGCTTGGATACTCACATGGGAACATGGACGGCTACTGGAATCTTAACGACGATTTCCACCTGACTTCCCTCCAGATCGGAGACTTTGAAACTGGCACGCGAATCCAGAATATAAGATTGGCTGGACCCAAAGGGGAAAAAATCCTGGCGGCACTCGACGAGATACCCAAGAACCTGAAAGTTGAACTTTGCCGCGGAGAGAACGTGGTGGAACTGACCGGCACCCACCGCGATAATGCCTGCCGCATCGTCGAGGGTGGGCGCCGCCCAGGCCTCAGCCTTGAAATCGCCGATATCGGCAAGGCCTCTCTTCTCAGGCTTACTCTTGAGAAGCTTGATGAGAGGTTCAATGGCCAGACCGAATACACTCGGATGTCCTACGACTTCAAGGGACCCAAGGGTGGGTCTATCACGCCTAACGTAAGGACCCGACCCCGCTATTTCACACCCCTCTGGCACCGGGGGGCCATCCTCGAGGAAAAAGATCTTCGGGCCGAGAACAAGGGCTCGGACTCCTTCGGTCGCTTCACCATGAGAAATTACTACGGAGCACGCAGCAAGTGGACCAGGGATAGCGTGCTCACCGCCGAGGGATATCTTATCGTTCGAGACAGATTGCTCCCGTGCTCGGATCTCGCCGGTTATCACGCTTCACCCTGCTGGTTGATCTCAGCAGCAGAAAATACCAGAAAAGGCTCAAATTGGTTTGAGGCTCCCGCCCGCGATCACTCCTGGTGGCAAACCCAGAGGAAGCACCTGATCCTGCACCTTCATGAACAGGAGGACCTGAAGATCGGCCAGGTTAAGCATCGCGTTTCACAGGATATCGGCGGGGGCAACGTCCAGAACACATTCGCCAGAGCTACTCTTCAGCCAGGAAAACCGCGGTTCTGGCTAAGTGTCCTGCGCCCCTTTAACCACGGAATCGACTCCGGAAAAATCGCGGCTGGCATTCAGACCACCATGGATTCTGACGGCACGGCTACCACGACAATCGACGCCGTGACAATCCAGCTTGGTCCAAGCGGGCGATGGCGCGTCTCCCGCCCGAACCAATAAACAGATGATTACTTAAGCGGCAGCTTCTTGATGACAATCTTACGGAAGGAGACTGGATCCCCATGGTTCTGAACACCGATCAGACCGGAGTTGCGCTTCACCCCTGGCACCTTTTGACCGTATTTCGCAGCCACCTCGTCGAGGTCTGCCTTAATAATCTGCTCGCCGTTCACCCACACTGCACAACTCCTGCCCACACAAAGAATCCTCATGACCTGCCATTCACCGGCTTTTCTCGTCACACGTCGTGAAGGTGCAACCGCGGCATAGATTGCCCCAGTGAATTGATCTGGCTTCAAATTCTTCCATTTCTCACCATAGTCATCGAGCAGCTGAATCTCCATCCCGTCGACATAGGGAGTTCCCTTCCGAGGTGCGCGAATAAACACTCCGCTGTTTCCATTGACTGGCAGCTTGAATTCGAGACTCAGGTCAAAATCTGCGAACTCTTCCTCGGTCGCCAGCCACTGAGCTCCCTTCCCGCCCGTACAGGCCAGAATGCCGTCCTTGACCCCCCAATTATCAGGGGGTCCCTGCATGCCCTGCCACCCGGTCAGGTCCTTACCGTTGAAGAGAGCGCGCGCCTCATCGGCACCCACCATCCCAACACTCCATATAAAAAAAAGGGCTACAGCTTTAGAACGAAAAGCATTCATGAACCAACCCTTATCTCCTACCTGCGATGTGCCAAGAGAAAGAGCACCAGCAAGCCAATTCACCGCCTCATCCAGCGGGGATTCAGCCAGTAAGAGCTTCAAAAGGAAGACTCGACCTGTTTAAGAAGGATCAGCCCTTCTCCCTAAGCTATGATTCTACGCCTTGCTTTCATCTTCCTCCTGTGTGGTTCAGCGTCGATACGATCCGAGCAACGCCTGCCCCTGTCCTCCCCAGCTGACGTTGGCATGTCTGCGGAAAAACTCAGGAAGATCGATGAGGTTGTAAGAAAAAAATTCATCGAGGGAGGACAACTTGCAGGAGCTACGGTCATTGTAGCCCGTCGAGGTAAAGTCGTTCACTTCGAAACTTACGGAATGCGCGACCTATCCCGGAGAAAACCGATGACGCCTGACACCATCGTTCGGATGTATTCCATGACAAAGGCAATCGTCAGCGTAGCCGCCATGATCTTGGTGGAGGAGGGCAAGCTGGCGCTCGACACTCCCATTTCGAAATACGTCCCCAAGGTCAACGCCATGAAGGTCGGCACTATCCCCGCAGAGAAAGAGATAACCCTCCGGGACATCCTCCGGCATACCGCGGGCTTCCCAAACAATGTCACCGTGGATCGCCTCTACCGGCAGGCCGGACTCCCCTCTCTCGCCAACAGCACCCTCAGGGAAATGACCGAACGCCTCAACCACATCCCATTGCGTTCCGAACCGGGAACCGAGTGGCATTACAGCTTCGGGACAGATGCCCTCGCCCACCTCGTGGAGGTAGGGTCCGGGCAATCCATCGATGCGTTCCTTGAGAAGCGGATATTCAAGCCTCTCAAAATGACAGATACCGCCTTTTACTGCCCGACGAGTAAATGGGAGAGGTTCGCGCTGCTCTATGGTCGCAATCTCGAACCTGTAGCCGCGTCTCAGCCCGGCACCTCCGGCCCATTTACCTTCGAGATAGCCCCAAAGTTTCTCTCGGGGGGGGGCGGTCTGGTCTCCACAGGAATCGACTACATCCGCTTTTGTCTCATGCTGTCGGGAATGGGCCAACTGGAGGGAGCGCGGCTCCTGAAGGAGAAAACCGTAGCGGAAATGACACGCAATCAATTACCTGATGCCGCATATCCAATCTCAAGACCTCCGAGGGGCCGCGGGTTCGGCCTCGGATTTGCCGTAAGGGTTGAAAAAATCGAATCCGAGCCTTCTTCCATCGGAGAATACGAATGGCTCGGCGGTGCTGGCACCGAATTCTGGATTTCTCCTAAGGACCAACTGGCGGTCGTCACCCTGTCTCAGGCCTCACCCATGCGAGACCTCGGCTCAACCGTGAAGCCCCTTGTCTACCAAGCCCTCGAGCAATAGACCGCCTGAACCCTGATGGGCTAGCCTAGGAAATCGGCAATGCGAGACTTGGGCCGACCAATGATGGCCTTTCGCCCCTTCACAAGCACAGGACGCTGTAGAAGCTGCTTGTGTTTAAGTAGAATCTCGACGACTGCCTCCGGCTTACCCACGAAATCATCAGGATCTAAGTCCAGCTTCTTGAACTTGGAATCCTTCCTGACGAGATCCTCAACCGGATCCTCAAGTGCACTGACCAGCCCTTTAAGCGCAGCCCGGTCAGGAGGATTCTTAATATAGAGGACAACCTCATACTCGGCCTTCATTTCCTCGGCGACCGCCAAGGCACTTTGGGAAGACCCTCAGTGTGGATAGTGGTATATCGTTACTTTCGACACGGACTTTACTTCGTAATTCAGGGCAAAGATAGGCAAGCCCCGCTTCCAATCAACCGCTTTCGGGCGGTTTCTGACCAACCCCTTTTGGCGATATCCACGCAAAACGATCAGGCTCCACTCACCGCCGAGTGCACTCTACTTGATCCAGATAAAGGACCTGCGGTCCGACACCGAATTTAAATTTCAGCCGGTCATCCATTTCCGTCTTCCCATCATGCCTATAGATCCTCACATACTTTCGTTTGTCCTTACCGATTTGCAGCCATCCTCCATCGCTCTTATAGCTGTTATAGAGCTCTTTCTCATCCATGACGCTCTCTAAGACGATCGCCATGCGCCCTTCATCGTCATGGCTCGCGCCAATGAAGCTGACTTCGTAAGTTGCGCCTTGAAGGAGATGGAGAAGGGTTCGCCCCGGAGCGCCCTTGTAACCACTCTGACCACGATAACTCTGCTGATAAAGCTCACCCCTCTTACCCTCCGGAACGGTCAATTTGAGCATACTACTACCACTGAATGCCTCTTCCCCATAGAGATACTCCCTGACTAAATCCGGACTGGTTATGCGCCACGCTAAGTCAGGCTTGAAAAATTCTCCGTTAATGACCTGTGATACTTTTGGAAGCTTTCTGGGGCGCACTCCGGTAATCCGCTGCACAACCTCCTGATTCCAGCCCGTTTCGGAATTGAACAGAGCATAGGCCCTCTGATTGTTCTGGATGCCAGTATACCACATATGCCCAATACGGTGGACAGTGAATAATTCAAGGTGGTGGTCCAACCACCTCCGCAGATCCCGCGCACTACGCTCCGGGAACAGCCAGCAGCCCCACTCCGTAGTGATGATGGGGATATCAACCCCGATCCGCTCCTTCCACCTCACCGCTTTGGCGACCTCTTCTGTGACCGGAGTTTTCCACTTTGCATCATCTTCTCCCAAGGGTGCGGTCCACATGGCAAAATTGAGACCATCCTTATGCTTCGGACTGTAGAAATGAATTGCGACTCCAGCATTGGGATCCTCGTAGAAGCCTTTGCCCCCATCGAACCGGTAGGTAAGGAACTGTTCGGTGACAAAAGGATCGAGATACTCGGAATCATTAAATCCCGGCGGGCCAATCAGCACGGGTCTATCCGAATCCACATCCCGAATGGCCTGCAAGGCAGCATTGTAGAACGACATCACCGTTGCTCCCTCCTCCTGCTTCTTGAAACCAATTCCAGCGGGCTCGTTGAGAATTTCAAATACGAGGTCCCGGGAAAACCTGCTCCAGGCCCGAGCGAGCTCTCCCCAGCGATCTGCAATTTCCCTCCGTCCTTCCTCTGTATTTTGGGACCACTCGGCTGCGCCCCAGAGACAGACAACGATAGCCAATCCCCTGGACATGGCATCCTCGATCTGCCGCTCGGTGCTCTCATAGGGCGCACGAACCGGCAGGAATACACGGACCGATTCGAATCCAGCGTCGGCCACCGCCTCGAAATGTGCCGCCTGATGCTGAACTTTAGGCCATACTCCTCGATCTGGCACTGCCGTATCAACATTCACTCCTCTGGAAAGCTTCTTAAACACCGGCGCATTGGTCCGAGCTCGCAGCTCACCATCTCCTCCTGCACTGACCAGGCTAAGAGAGCACAATAGAGCCGCAAGGACCTGAAAGGAAAACTTCATGTGCAACGGTAAAAAATAGGAGGTTTGAGTCGCAGGTTCCAGAACAGAATACTCGCCCTACGACTATTTGATTCAAAGGGACCAATGAATACCATGTCGGGTCGCTAACTGAAGAAGACTGGCACCTCCTCTCGAATTGAGTGAGCAGTCCGCGTTTCCCGCCTCTTTATCAAACTCGCAGGAGAGATCGACATTAGCTCACGGACATTCGATACTTCCTGGAACCCATCATGAACCGACCGACTCTTCTCGCGCTTTGCCTCATTGCTTTTATCGGCGACCTTACCGCCGCTGCTAAACTCGGGTCGATAAAATCCTCCTCGGAGCAATCCGGTAACGAGGCCGCCCAGGCCTTTGACTCATCAACCTCCACCCGCTGGTCCGCTCAGGGAAGAGGTGCATGGATTCAGTGCGAGTTCGACACTGAAGTCGAAGTCAAGGAAGTCGGAATTGGATTTCAGGCCGCAGAAAGAAACTACGCGTTCGAACTGCACTCCTCATTGGATGGGAAAAAATGGGAAAAAACAGAGCGCCTTCAGAGCAAGTCTCGCAGGGGAGTCGTCAACTACACGATTGCCCCGCGAAAAGCACGCCTCCTCCGGGTTACGGTTTTTGGTAGTAATGAAAACGACTGGGCTAACGTTCACACGATCCATGTCCCAGGAATCACCGCTGGACCAACCTCGGGGAGGGATCCCGGCACGAAGCCTGAGTTTGTAATCACTGAATGGGCTTCTGACCCCTCGATTGCCAATACCGTAGCAATCTCTCTTGACGATGAGGGCAGGGCCTACGTCACTGCTGCAAGACGGCGCAAACAAAGCAGCTTAGATATTCGCAACCATCAGGATCTGGTAAAGAAGGACCTTAGCCTGTCTACCGTCGAGGAACGACGATCCTGGTATCGTGAATATCTTACCGGGAAGAACTGGATTCCTGATCGAAATGGCGATGGCACGAGGGACTGGCAGGACTTGACCGTTCAGAAAGACAGCGTGATTCGTGTTACCGATAAGGATGGAGACGGAAAAGGGGAAATCATCCGCACCCTTGATGAATACCATACTGAAGTCACAGGAATCGCGGCCGGCGTACTAGCTGTCGGATCAGATGTCTTTGTCGCTGCTGAGCCCGATTTCCTACGCTACCAGGATGCTGATGGGGATGGATTCCCTGAACTGCGAGAGGTCGTAGCCACAGGATTTCAAGTCCATATGGGCCAGGGTGGACACAACCTGAGCGGAGTAACGCTCGGACCGGACGGACGGGTCTACTGGTCTCTCGGGGATAAGGGCCACTACGTCGAGACCGCAGAAGGCAAGGTCTACCACCAGCCCAACAGTGGTGGCATCTTTCGCTGTGAACTGGATGGATCCCGGGTAGAGCGTTACTCCTCCGGGGAACGGAATGCTCAAGAACTCGCCTTCGATCTGCACGGCAACCTTTTCAGCATGGACAACGACGGGGATTATCCCGGCGAAAAGGAAAGAGCTCTTTATATAACGGAAGGAAGCGAGCATGGATGGCGCCTGAACTGGCAATGGTTGCGCAAACAGGACTTCACCCGGATCAGCGGAATTCCTGCCTATAATCCTTGGATGGACGAAAAGCTCTTCCTTCCCGACCGAGCGGATCATGCCGCCTACCTCACACCCACGATTGGGAATTTTGGTCCGGGACCCTGTGGATTCACTGCCAATCCGGGAACCGCGCTCTCTCCGGATTTGAGTGACTGTTTTTTCATGACCAACCAACAGGGCCAGGTCCGCGTCTTCCGCTTTACCGAGAAAGGAGCGGCCTTCGAATTCAAGGAGCAGGCCGCGATCAAGGGCGGCCGCAGCAACACAGGCCTTGCGGTGGGACCGGATGGAGCGCTCTACTCTGCTTGCTATGGCGGAGGGAAGGGATCAATCTTCCGCTTCGACGTCACAGAGGAACACCAGCACCCCGCCAGGAAAGAGACCCGGGAAATACTTCCCCGACCTCCCGAAAAGGCGACTTCGGAAACCCTTCGGGCATGGCTCAGCCACCCAGACCAGAGGGTCAGGATGAAAGGTCAGTTCGAGCTGGCTCGCCGGGGGATGGGCTCTCTTTTAAAGGACGTTCTCAACGACCCGGAAGCCAGTCGCCTCGCCCGTCTTCACGCTATCTGGGGCCTCGGCCAGATATCCCGGCGTGCACCCGGAACCCTTGCCCTTCTCGCAAGAGCATGGAGTAGTTCGGACCCCGAAGTGATCGCCCAATGCGCGAAGGTCGCAGGCGATATCCCAGGAGATTCAGAGGAGGCCGAGGCTGTGCGTAATCACCTGCTTGAGGCACTGAGCCATCAATCTCCCCGGGTCCAATTCTTTGCCGCAATCTCTCTCGGTAACCATAAGGTCAGAGAGGCCGCACCGGCTCTGATTGAACTAGCCTCAACTCAAGGATCCCGCGACCCCTACCTTCGACACGCTGCCATGATGGGACTTAAGGGAGCTCTCACTCCTGAGCAACTCGCCGAACTCCACAGTCATGAAAGCCGCACCGTCCGGCTCGCATCCATAGTAGCACTCCGCAACCTTCAGTCCCCAACTGTAGCCTCTTTTCTTGAGGACGAAGACGAGCTTGTCCTTCTCGAGGCGGCCCGGGCGATTCATGACGACCAATCCATCCCAGAGGCCCTTCCCCCGCTCTCCCAACTCCTCGACCGACCAGGCCTGACGAATGAGGCCCTGATGCGCCGGGTAATTAACGCGGCCTTCAGAGTGGGCTCTTATCCCGCTCTACTCAGGATCGAATCCTACCTGAAGCGCAACGAAGGCTCTTCCAAACTGAAACGAACCGCTCTGGCGTCTCTTCTCTGGTGGTCTCAGCCACCCGTTCTCGATGCCGTTGAGGGGCGCTACCGCAAACATTCAGCCCGAGACAAAAACCCAGCCAACGAAGCCCTCGCTCGACTCAAGCCGATCATCATGGCCGACAACGAACTAAGGGAGGTATTGCTTAATGGGGTTTCCGTTCGAGGTGAAGCAAGCTGGCTCGAAGGCACAAGTGAGCACTTCAACAAACTAGCTCCAGCCCTGCAGATGAAGGCCCTCGAGGGCATGGCAAAGATTAACTCTCCAGACCTCAGGAAATTTGTAGAAGCGGCTCTTTCCTCTACCGATTCCAAGGTCCGGGAAAAGGCTCGCGACTATGCGGCAAAGGCCGGCGTCCCCATGCTGGACCTCCTGATGGGCATTCTCGAAAAAGAAGGAACCGCTGGAAAGGGAAAGGCCATCAAGCAGCTGGCTGAAGACAAGGATCCCCGGGCTAAAAGAAAATTCGCATCCCTCATTGAGCAGTTTAGGCAGGGTCAAGCTGCCCCAGAATGGAAACTTGAATTATGGCAGGCCGCCCGAGCCAACGGGATTGAGCTCCCTGAAACTCCGGACCTTCTTGAATACGGCGGTGATGCCCAGCGGGGCCGCGCAATTGTATCAAATCACGCTGCAGCGCAGTGCATTCGCTGTCACAAGATCGGCAAGGAAGGAGGGAAACCATCCGCCGAAATCACCATCGGCCCCGAGTTGACCGGAATCGGAAAGCTCCGCGATCGCAAGCACCTTGTAGCCTCCCTCCTTACCCCCAGCAGTGAAATCACCGACGGCTTTGGGACCGTTGTGCTGAAGACAACCGAGGGAGAGGAGGTCTCAGGCATCCTCACCAAGAAGACCGAACTGTTCTGGACCATTACTCTGGCTAACGGCAGAAAACGCAACCTTCGACCGGATGAAATCTCCAGTCATATCCTAGCTTCTACGATGCCTCCCATGGGCGCAATCCTCAAACCTGAAGAGGTCCGCGATATAGTCGAATTCCTGGCCAGTCAGAAATAATCCAGGCTAAGGCCCTAGGATTCCAAATCCCACACCGCTTGCCTTAGAACCGCTCGCGAGGACCCTGCCATCTTCTCATACCATACCGTTACCATTTTCTCATCCTCCCGTTCAATCGTCGACGGATATCCGAGATCGTGGCCCGGGCCATCAGCTGAGATCGTAATTGGAGGCGACCAGCGCTTCCCATCATCCTCGCTGATCCTGACTTGGTTCCCAAAGGGCCTGCGGCGGTAACCGTAGCTCATAAGAAGACGCCCATCTCTGAGGCGCAGCAGATGAGAAGGCAGTCCCCATACCCCGATAGCGTGAGGCTCGGACCAGCTTTTCCCCCCATCAGCTGACTCACATTGCAAGGTCTCACCGGCATTAAGAGAGTTGTGGTTGCGAATCTGAACCAGCAGTCCATCCCGGGTCTCCACCGCATGAAGCTCGTGATACTCCCTGTGATTGTCTCCCTTCCGAGTTGGGATATCTGCCAACCATTTCCAACTCAGCCCATCATCGTGAGACTCATAGATTCCGACCTTTTGCTCCCCCGTCCATAAGGCCTTCCCAGCGTAAACGAGACGTCCATCTCTTAACTGTACTGGACCGTGAGGACTATTGACCGGCACCCGATAACGCCCCGAGAATGTAAGACCCCCGTCGACTGAACGAATCATCCAGTTGCCGAGCAGGGACTTTCGTTCTTCCGGGCCTACTCGCTGATGAGCACGCTGCCACCGTTCCTGCTGGCCCGTCATGTATGGCTCATAGGCAAGGGAGGTAAAGTTGGTGATAAGGATACTCCCCTTCGCAGTTTCCAAAACTCCTGCATCACGATCATCAATAGGCCCATCCATCACCACTCTCGGAAAACTCCAAGTTTCACCACCATCGGAAGAGCGCATTAAATCGGTTCGTCCAAAGGGGCAAACATGAGCTTCTCTACCCCCGGAACACACGACCAGAAGCTCACCACTTTCTCTTCGGGTGAGGGTTGGCCATCCGTGATAAAGCTCCGGAACTTGACTGATCACCCTCACCTCAGCGACCTTCGCTTCTGGCGCTGCCCGCCCGGATGTCCCAGCGAAAAAAGAACCAGAAACGCAAGAGAAAGAACCCAGGAATGAGCGACGCCTCATGATTCAAGGTAACCCTATAATCTGGTCCACCACCATTCATTTCTGCAGACCAACCACGATCGCTCCACTTACTGCAAGCACAACCCCAAGAACCTTACGCCCCGTCATTCGTTCCTTCAGAAAAAAAACGGCGAGAAGAATAATAAAGACCGTGGAGAGCTGATTGTAAATCGCAGCACGCCCCACAGAGGTGTACTTGAACCCTGCGGTCCATAGCATGGTCCCCATGAAGGGCCCCAGAAAACTCATTGGCAGCATGACCTTCCAAAGATCGCGCCTCGCAAACCCAAGAAACACCCTGCTGGGGGAGAGGAAGCACGAAGCACCAACAGACAATACGATGGTAGCAACGAGGAAGCGATAGGCGGAGATCCACACCACCGAGTGCTCGCTGATTATGTCCCTTACCATGAGAATTCCAAAAGCCATGATCAGATGCGAGCTCACTGCCATTGTAATCCCCACCACGAGGTCACGATGAGTTTTCACATCCTCCGTCTTACGCATTCCCACCGCTACGCCTGCAACGACCAAAGCCCCCCCCAGCAGCTCGCCTGCTCCAAGCATCTCGCCGAAAAGCAGATAACCCACTGCTACCATTGAGGGTGAGTACATCACTCCCGCAAGAGCCTGCAGGCTCGCGCCCAAGCGATTCAAGGCTGCCGCGTAGAGGGTGTCCGCAACCGTAATCCCCAGAATTGCACTCACCGCAAGACGAAGGTAATCCCGAGCAGGCAAAGAAGGGAAAAAGGACTCCCCTACCAGAGGAATCGCCCCTACAAAGAAAACCGAGGCCGCCCCCCCCTTAAACACCGTAAGCGCTACCGGCGGTATTTGAAAACCAGAGACCCGCATCAGGATCACGCAGCAGGACCAGACCAAGGCTGCCAACACTGCAAAAACCTCACCCTCATTCATCTCTTGGCGTCTGGACGGGGCAAACTGGCTTTTCCGGGCGCCGCTGGCAAGCTCCGTGCCAACTAAGAACTTAAAAGGACATTGGCAGGGAGACTACTGGTTGCGCTCGCATGAGACACCCCTCACAGTTTTGACCGTGAAGAAACCGCTAGTATACCTCACCATTCTTCTTCTTAGTCTCGGGTCATCTCAGGGAAAGAGCCTTCCACTAACAGGAAACACCTTTGAGGTCGCGGGTCACCCTGCTTTCCTCATCATGCCAGACAAGCCCCCTGCTCCGGGCCAACTGCGCCCCTGGGTCTGGTATGCCCCCACACTCCCCGGACTTCCCGGGGAAGAGGAAAAATGGATGCTCACACGGCTTGTTAAAAGGGGAATCGCTGTCGCAGGAATCGATGTTGGCGAGTCTTATGGAAGCCCCGCAGGACGACGCCTCTACAACGCTCTCTACCAAAGGCTAACCAAGAAACATGGCCTGTCCGCCCAAGCCTGCCTTCTGGGGCGCAGCCGAGGAGGACTGATGCTCTACAACTGGGCTGCAGAGAACCCAGAAAAAGTAGCCTGCATTGCCGGAATTTATCCTGTCTGTAACCTTGTAAGCTGGCCCGGGCTAGCGAAGTCCTGCAAGGCCTATAACCTGACCGAAATAGAACTCGCGAAAGCACTCAAGGAACACAATCCAATCGATCGCCTTGCCCCTCTGGCCAAAGCCAGGGTTCCAATTTTTCATATCCATGGAGACATGGACAAAGTCGTCCCTCTCGAGGCAAATTCTGGCACTGTATCAAACCGTTATCTGAAACTCGGTGGAAGCATGACCCTGAAGATCATAAAAAACCAGGGACACAACATGTGGACCGGGTGGTTCCGGGATGAGGACCTCGTAAACTTTATTCTGCGGCATGCCGCCGGCCCAAAAAAGTGAATAGGACGCACTCTTTCTCCACGATGATGAAGTCCGTGTGCATCTTGACCGCAGTAATTATAATCGCTTTGGGCTGCACCAGTGCAGAGATACCCAACGAGCAGGAGGAACGCCTCATTGAAGATCTGGGAGCAACGGTAGTGACCAACGCCCTCACGGGTAAAGTATCCGAAATCAGGATTAACGGATCCAGAACACTTCGGGACCCGGATCTCGCCATCCTGAACAGTTATAAGTTACTGACAGATCTGTCCCTTGAGGGAACTTCAATTAATGGCTCCGGATTCGCCGCTCTCACTAAGCTGAGCAAGATTGAATGGCTCAACCTCTGGGATACAAAAATTACAGACTTGGGCCTCACAGAGATCGCCCGCTTAAAATCACTGACCCACCTTCCGATCGGACGCACTGCGGTGACTGATGCTGGACTCAAGCACCTTAGCGGCATGCCGAATCTCCTCTACCTTGGACTACGGGACACCTCTATATCGAACCGGGGTATCGCAGCCCTCTCCTCACTTCCCAAACTGACTGAGCTCAACGTGCGAAATACCAAGATAACCGACGCATGCGTCAAACACCTTACCCAAATGAAGTCCTTGCGGAAGATCTGGCTTGGCCAAACCAAGATTACAGCCGAAGGGATTAAGCAACTCCGCAAAGCGCTACCAGATTGCGCGATCAATCTCGAAGGAAGTTGAGAGGGTTCGCACACCATTGATAAATTGGCGGAAATCACCACCGCAGACAATGCATCGCAGAGAGCCTGCAAACTGAGCTGACGCTCACGTCCTCACCCAAGTGATAAGCCTCTGCTCCCTTAAGATTTCAGTTTAACGCTTCTTTGGAGGCAAGGCAGTCACCACCCCTAACTCCCTAAGGCCCTGCGCCGTCCAGCGGTGCTGATCCCGAAATTCATCGTTATCGGAATCACTTTCCATGAGATCTTCCCAGATCGAGACCGATTCTTGGAGGTAATTCACCGCCTCATCTTCTTTCCGCGCATCCTGAGCTGCTCTCCCGAGGTCGCCAGTAAGATATGCGAGAGATCTTTTGATCTCCCGTTGCGTGGGAAAGCTGACTTTCTGAGCAATCAGATCAATAAATGTCTGCCGCGCCTTGAGTCCGAGCGGCAGAGCCTCTGCATGCTTTCCGTCCGCCGAAAGAAGGCCGCACTGCTGCCATGCCAGAATTCCGAGACGGAAACGGGTCGAGGGGTTTCGGGAGTTCCTGACCAGCGCAGCCTCCGCGTGCTCCTGACCTTCCTGGACAAGCCGAAGGGCCTCCTTGGCATGCCCAGTCCCGGCTCGACACGCTGCCAACACACTTTTCAGGGAAGCAAGCTGGTTGAGCGCGCCCCCTCGCTCCTCGGGATTAGCTACCGCAGTTTCTAGTAACTCCAGCGATCTGGCCGCAAGGTCCCCTGCCCGGTCTAGCTCACCCTCCTCAAGAGCAGACTGGGCGATTGCAGCAAGAGCGGAAGAGAGCTCTACCTGTACATCGGCACGGTTGGGTTGCGTCTCGAGCAATTCCATCAGCTCCACAGCCGCCTGCTCACGCAGGAGGATAGCTGCGTCCACTTCTCCAGCTCCTGTGGCCGCCTGGGCGGCTGAACTGTATCCACGGGCACGCCAAATACGAAGGGCAGAAAGCGAGGGCTTTTCCTCGCATAGTTTGCTCATCTCCGCAAAGGCGTTGCGATATGTCTCCAGCGCATCGGTATTATCCCCCTTGCGAAACTGCATTCGGGCTTCTGCTATTTGGAGGGCTGATTGCAGCCGTCGAGTCTGCCGCTCGTTTTCCGGGAGTGAAGCCAGGGCGTTAGCGGTTTCTGCCAGCTCCACCGACGTCACCTCGGTCTCCGGATCTTCCGAACCGAGCAGACACACCATGACCCGTGTCCGCGCAAGACGCCTCTGCACGTCTACATCCGTAACTGCGGCCTCACCCAGAACCTCCTGCATCTTCTCCCTCGCCAGCTTGGGCTTATCCCCGGCAAGAGCTACCTCGGCTAAAGCGAGCTTGAGCCTCCATGAATTTTTCCGGAGCTCTTCCGGCAGTTCCTCAACCACCCCAAGCTGACGCTCCAATTTATCCTCAAGCAATGACAACCGCCCCTCCCGCCCTTCGAGAGCTGGAAGCTGTTTGGAGCCACGCTCAAGTGACCATGACAAAAGGTGGTCGCTCAACTTATGAGCCTCCATGAGGTCATTAGCCATCTCATGCACCGCTGCCGCCTGCTCCTCATTGGCCTGCTCCAGCTCATCGCGATCGGCCAGCATATCGAGGAACTTCTGACGCTGTTCCTCCAACTCTTTCGGATCGACTTCCGAGGGCGCCTCCACCTCCTTGACGACCTCGACCTCCACGACCTTGGGACCTGACTTCTCCGGCCGGGAAATCTTGTGTACTAACGCCGCACCCAGCGTCACGCAGGCCGCAATTCCAACCCCGGCAGCTGCCTGCCAGCTCTTTTGTCTTCGCTCAACAACCTTGACTCGTTTCTCGCCCGCCTCTGCCGACAACCTCTGCTGACGCGCACTGGCTATACTCTCAAGGTCCCTGAGCACCTCCCGCATATCACCGTAGCGCTTCCACGCATCCAGCTGAAGACATCGTTCAATAACAACCCGTC
Organism: Roseibacillus sp.; assembly: GCA_002729275.1. Classification (GTDB taxonomy): domain Bacteria; phylum Verrucomicrobiota; class Verrucomicrobiia; order Verrucomicrobiales; family Akkermansiaceae; genus Roseibacillus_B. The sequence continues at coordinate 52,921 of PBTP01000103.1, forward strand.
CCTCTTCCTCCTCTCTAGTTGGCGCCACCCCTTTCCACTTTGCGACCCGGGCCCTCTCAAGTCTTTGAGCCATGCGTTCGCAATCAGCCTCCACTCCTCGTCGCCGCTGCTCGCCTGCCAGCGGGGAAACATGCTCGAAGCTGTCATTGCAGCGCGGAAAAATACCCGTGAGCAGGCGGTAGGCAAGTGAGCCAAAAGCATACACATCCCAGCCGTAGCCCGCACCCTCGAGGTAACCGCCTGGGTTCAAGAGCTGTTCTGGTGGAGCATAGAGGAGAGCATCGGTATAAGCGAGCTCCTCGAGACCCGGCATCAAACCCTGTGCGTAATCCGACAGGAGAACCCCATTGTCAGAATCGAGAAAAATATTTCCTGGCTTTAGATTCCCGTGAGCCACACGACGCCTATGGAAATCAGCGAGTGCCTGGGCGAGACGGCGAATGAGCATCCATGAGCCCCGATTACCCATGTAGTCACCGAGCTGAAGCTGCAAAGTCCGGGGAATGAATCTCTCGGCAACCCCCTGAGGCATCCGATCGGCCATCAGGCCACCAATGAGTAAATAGGGCTCTTGTTCGAGAGAGTGTGCAATCAGAGGAACCGTGGCTTTCGGTGGACTCGCGCCGTAAAGCCGACTCACTCGGTTCGCCAGTAACTCCGCATTGACGGACTTGGGATTGAGGAGTTTGACCGCCACCTCGTTCCCCGAGTCGTGGCGCGCCGTATATACAGTCCCACAAGCACCCTTTCCTATCAGGGTCTCGATCCGGTATCCTGGGATTTCGGGAAGGCTCATTTGCAGTCCAGAGTCAACGGTGAGGAGACCTTGCGGGAAAAGGCAGGTGAAAGGCTCAGGCCCTCAAGACCGTAAAATACGGTTAATTGGCCCTTAAAATGATTGATTTGGGTATTAATCTTTAGGTAACTTTAACATCCTCAGAAGGCTACAACCATGAAAAAAATACAGTGTGCCGGAAACCCATTGGCCCAAGATTATTCTCGTCGTGAATTTCTCTACGTCGGAATGTTGGGCAGCTTGGGGCTGTCCCTGCCTCAACTCCTTAAAATGGAGGCTCAGGGAGCCCAGAAATTTTACGAGACCAAGGAGGGCGTAGCGAAATCTGTCATTAACATATTTCTACCGGGCGGCGCAGCCCATCAGGAAACCTTTGATCCTAAATATCTCGCTCCTACCGAATACCGGGGCCCCTTTGGCACCGTTAATACAGCCATCAAGGGCGAGCGATTCAGTCAGCATCTCCAGCACCTCGCCAAGGTTGCGGACAAAATTACCGTTATTCGTTCAATGGCCCACGGTGAGGCCGCTCACGAACGGGGCACCCACAACATGTTTACGGGCTATCGCCCCTCTCCCGCTTTAGAGTATCCTTCCATTGGATCAGTTGTTTCTCACGAGCTGGGGCCTCGTAACAACCTGCCTCCCTACGTCTGCATTCCAAGCGTGCCCAATACCTTCGCTAATTCGGGGTATTTGTCCTCCGCCTATGGCCCCTTCGCCCTGGGTAACGACCCAGCCAGCAAGAACTTCAAGGTCCGAGACCTTGCCTTACCCTCTGGAGTTGACGACAAGCGCTTTTCCCGTCGGAGGTCCCTGCTTGAGACCGTAGATTATCATTTCAAGTCCCTCGAAGAATCAGACGCCCTCGCCTCCATGGATGCCTTCTATCAGCATGCCTACGCAATGATTTCTTCGCAAAAGGCCCGGGAAGCCTTTAATCTGGAGGCCGAGGATCAGAAGGTAAAGGAAAGGTATGGCGTTAATGCCCCCGGTCAGCGAATGCTCCTCGCCCGTAGACTTGTTGAAGCTGGTGTAAGGTTCGTTTCAATGACAGCAGGCGGGTGGGACCATCACGACAACATCAAGGGCGCCATCGAGAGCAACCTGCCTCCGGTGGATAAAGCCATTGCAACCCTGATCAGCGATCTTGATGAAAGAGGCCTTCTGGATTCCACGATGGTTCTTCTTACTTCCGAATTTGGAAGAACTCCGAAAATCAACAGTAATGCCGGCAGAGATCACTGGCCCCGGGTTTTTTCTGTCATGGTTGCAGGTGGAGGCACCAAGCGTGGCCTCATCCATGGATCATCGGATGCCCTCGGCGGCGAGCCCGAGGAGGACCAGGTGAGCGTCGAGGACCTCGCGCAAACGGTTTATAATCAGCTTGGGATCACCGGCGATAAGGAGTTAATGGCACCCGGAGACAGACCTGTTGAGATTGTCGATGGTGGCCGGGTTCTGGATGAAATTCTCGATAAAAAAGCGTAAGACCACGCTCATGAATACTGTGAACTGTAGAGCCCTGCCTTGGCTTCTGGTCTTCCTTCAATTCGCGATCCCCGCTCTGGCCTTTACCCCTGTCCTCAGCAGTGTTCAACCACGTGGCGGACAGCGGGGCACTGAGATGACTATCCGCCTCAGTGGGGACCGCCTCTACGAACCCGAGGAAATCCTTTTCTACCAGGCGGGAATCTCAGTCACCAAACTCGAGAAGGCAGGTGATGAGCACAAGGCCATTAAGGCCACTATCTCGATTGCTCCCGATGCGCCCCTGGGAGAACACCTCATGCGTTTGCGCTGCAAGGGAGGCCTGAGTTACCAGAGAAGCTTCTGGGTCGGAGAATATCCCACCGTGATGGAAACGCGCAACAAGGAGCGAACCGCGGATCTCAACAGCAACTTTGGCAGCCCTCAGAAGATTGAGATCAATCAGACAATTCAGGGAGTAGCAGATAAGGAGGACGCGGACTACTACATGCTTCAGTGTCGGAAGGGGCAACGCCTTTCCGTAGAAGTAGAGGGCATGCGGCTGGGCAGGACTCTCTTTGACCCCTACGTTGCCATCCTGAATAGCGATCGCTTCGAACTGGCCTCCAGCGACGATACCGCTCTTCTATTTCGTGATTGCGCTGCATCGATCATTATCCCTGAGGACGGGCCATATACCATCCTCGTCCGCGAATCCTCCTACCAAGGGACAGGCGCTTGCCAGTATCGACTTCATGTGGGTGAGTTCCCCCGCCCTACCGCCATCTACCCACCCGGCGCTCAACCCGGGAAAGCGCTCGAGTTCACTTTCGTGGGAGATCCCACCGGCAACCTGGTCAGCAAAATAGAGATACCGAGTACCACGCAGGACTTCCGAGCATTTATCAAAAACAACGGGTGGCATTCCCCCTCGGGCCTTCCAGTAAGAATTAGTTCCCTGCCCTTCCACAATGAGGTAGAACCAAACGAGGGAGGCAAGCAGGCATCTCCTGCTGAAGTTCCCGCCATTCCAGTCGCCTTTCATGGAATTCTTTCCAAGAAGGAAGACAAGGACTGGTTTCGCTTTGCGGGCAAAAAGGGCCAGAAACTGCGTGCCCGGGTCTTTGCTCGCCAACTCCGCTCTCCTCTCGACCCCTATATCATTGTCCGTAAGGAAGGTGAGTCCAAACAGATCGGGAATAACGACGATGCTGGAAACGGAGATCCAGATAGTCGTCTGGACTTCGAGATTCCGGAAGATGGCGTCTATAACCTTAACATAAGAGACCAACTCTATAACAGCGGCCCCGATTACACCTACCGAATCGAAATCACCGAACGGAGCCCCACTTTGTCAGCAACCCTTCCCTATGGGAGCCGCAACAACAGCCAGAAATGGAAGATGATCTCTGTTCCCCGCGGAAACCGCGTAGGTCGCGTGGTAAACCTCAGTCGCAGCAATATTGGTTGCGACCTGTCTCTGGAAGCCAACACACTCCCCTCAGGTATTACTATCGATCGGGACATCGCTCCCCGGAGTATCAACACCATGCCTGTGATCTTTGAGGCGTCCCCCACAGCAGGCATTGCAGGCGGACTCCATAAACTTCNGGTGAAGGATCCTGAGAGCGGATTGACCGGCCCATTCAACGAGAGCATTCATCATATTGAGATCAATAATGCAGGGACATTTCACAGCTATCATGACGAGCGAATCTCCATCGCAGTGATCGAGCAATCCCCCTTCGAATTAAGCCTCTTCGTGCCCCCTGTTCCTCTCGTGAAAAATGGAGTAATGAACTTGAAGATTCAGGCCAAGCGTCAACCCGGTTTCGAGGAGGAAATCAAGGTCACCCTCCCGTGGCGTCCGCCGGGTGTTAGCGCGCCCTCCAGCGTAACGATCCCGAAGGGCAAAAGTGAAGTCACCATGGGAATCAACGCCAACGGTGGTGCGACNATAGCCAAATGGCGGATCTTTGTCACTGGNGAGGCCACCTGCAGCAAAGGACCGCTGATNGTTTCTTCCAAGCTGCAATCCATCGAAGTCGCTGATCCGTATGTCGGAGGCAAGATCGAAATCGCAGCAACCGAACTTGGGCAGGACACTGGCCTCATCTGCGCAATATCTGTCCGGAAGGAATTCGAGGGAGAGGCCCGGATCAATTTGAATGGGCTCCCTCACGGAGTCACAACCGANAGCCTGACGATTACGAAAGACACCAAGGAAGTNACCTTTCCTCTCACGGTGAGTAAGGAGGCCAAGAAGGGCAAAACCTCTAACATCTTCTGTAGCGTGGTCATCACCCAGGATGGCCATTCTATCAGCGGCACCGCCATGGGAGGTGGAGTCCTTCGGATTGACCCCCCTCCTCCGACGCCAAAGAAACCGGTCGTTGTCAAGAAGCAGCCCGCAAAGCCTCCTGAGAAAACACCGGCCAAGAAACCGCTCTCTCGTCTCGAGCAGCTTCGCCGGCAGGGCAAGGATTCAAATTGATCAGCCAGATATGAATCTCAGTCTCCAACCCATCACGCGATTTGGATGTTTTCTCATCCTCACCTCCATGCTCAACGCAGAGACAGTNGTTCGCGATCCCTCAAAGCTGCCGGACAGACAGGACACAGGATCCCTGAGCNTCGGCCTTATTGGCCTTGAAGCCTATCCCAAAACGATCTCTCTTGAGACTGCTGCTGATTTTCATCGTGTAGTCGTCATCGGGATGTATGAGGACGCGACGTCACGCGACGTTACCGAATCGTCACTTTTTTCTCTCCAGCATCCGTCCATCGCCAAGCTGGAGAAAAACCTCCTAAAGCCGCTCTCCGATGGGGAAACCACCCTGAAAATTTCCCTNGGAAGTCATTCTGCAATCATTCCGGTAAAAGTGAAGGACGCCTCTCTGCCGAGGCCGATNAGTTTCCAACTCGACGTTATGCCGGTTCTCACTTCCGCCGGGTGCAACACGGGATCCTGCCATGGATCCGCCCGGGGACAGGACGGGTTCATGCTCTCCCTTTTTGGTTACGACCCCAAGGGAGACCACCAGCGAATCACCCGCCAACTTTCCGGCAGAAGGGTGAACCTTGCTCTTCCGGAGGAATCGCTGCTGGTTACCAAGGCCATCGGCGAGGTTCCTCACACCGGCGGCAAGCTTTTCGCCCGCGATTCTGCAAACGCCAGGACACTCGTAGCCTGGATCAAAGCAGGAGCTTCCTATGACGNGGACGACATTGCCTCACCCGTTGGCATTGACGTTGAGCCAAGGGAATATGTTCTGAAGGGCACAGGAACGGAGGTTCCGCTAACTGTGCGCGCTCGTTATTCCGATGGGACAGATCGCGATGTCACCAGCCTATCCAGCTTCAGCTCCTCAAACGATAACAGTGTCAGCCTCGAGGAAACCTCGGGCAGAGCGACCACCAAAAACCGCGGCGAAGCATTCCTTCTCGCCCGTTTTCACACCTTTACCGAAGGAACGCAGACCATAGTTGTCCCGGAAAACCTCCAGTATGAGAGACCCGCACTGGAAGAATCCAACTACATCGATACTCACGTTCACACTAAACTCCACAAACTGAGAATTTACCCCTCAGAGCCATGCAGTGACGAAGTATTCGTGCGCAGGGTCTTTCTCGATATCGCGGGAGTGCTTCCAACGCAGGAGGAGAGAAGTCAATTTNTTTCAAGCACGGCTTCTGACAAACGACAAGCTCTCATCAGCAGCCTTCTGGACCGGAAGGAATTTACCGAAATGTGGGTTATGAAGTGGGCCGAACTGCTGCAGATTCGCTCTACTGGAAACAACGCAAATCAGGTCAGCTACAAGTCTGCCCTTCTCTGGTACGAATGGCTCCGCGACAAAGTCGCAAACAATGAGCCCTTTAACCGGATTATATTCGACTTGCTGGCAGCCCGAGGCGGCACCTTCAAGAATCCTGCTACAAATTACTTCAAGCTGGAAAATGACGTGATGAAGCGCACGGAGAATGTCGCCCAGGTTTTCATGGGGACCCGCATCCAGTGCGCACAGTGTCACAACCACCCATTTGATCGATGGACGATGGACGACTATTACGGTTTTGCGGCTCTCTTTGCCCAGGTCCGCAAAAAACCTGCAGAAGATCCTCACGAGCAGATCATTTTTGACGGCGGCGGACAAATTGCCCACCCGGTGACCAAGGCCAATGCGGTTCCTAGATTTCTGGGGGCAGATAAACCTGCAGAACTCAAAGGCCTGACTCGACGCGAAGCCGTAGCTGGCTGGCTCACCTCCAAGGAAAATCCATGGTTTGCAAGAAATGTGGTCAACATCGTGTGGTCCCACTTCTTCGGGGTTGGGATCACAGACCCGGTGGACGATGTGCGGGTCTCAAATCCCGCCAGTAACCCGGAACTCCTTGCTGCGCTGTCCGCAAAGTTTGTCGAATATAACTATGACTTTAAAAAGCTTGTCCGCGATATCTGCAATTCGCGCACTTACCAATTATCCAGCCGGACCAATGAGACAAACGAACAGGACCTCACCAACTTCTCCCACTCTCTTATCCGGCGCCTTCGTGCCGAAGTACTCCTCGATACTCTGGCTCAGGTCACCGAAACCCCGAACAAGTTTCAGGGCCTGCCACTCGGCGCACGAGCCGTCCAGATTGCAGACGGCAACACCTCAACCTACTTCCTGACCACTTTCGGAAGGGCAACCCGCCANACCGTNTGCTCGTGNGAGGTCAAGATGGAGCCCAATCTCTCTCAGGCACTCCACCTTCTGAATGGAGACGCAGTCCATAACCGTGTCCGTAATGGCGGGGTCGTTCGGAAGCTGCTGAAGGAACTTAAGGATCCCGGCTCTGTGATCGAGGCGCTCTACTTTCGCTGCCTTAGCCGTGCCCCCACGGACGCCGAGAAGACCAAGCTACTCGAAGCCCTTGGGGGAGACAGTCCTCAGGAGGAGGTCTTGGAGGATATTTTCTGGGCTATTCTCAACTCCAAGGAATTCATCTTCAATCATTGATGAAACAACTGGGAGACCTCCTTTTTCCGNCTCGTGGTATCGCCTCCATCGCTACCGCGCTCTCCCTCATGGCTACGTCAGGGCATGGTCAGAAGAAAATTACCTATGAAGATGACATCCTTCCTATTTTTGAGTCTGCCTGCCTGAACTGTCATAATGCTGACAAGAAAAAAGGAGACCTCGATCTCTCCAATTTCTCTGGAATCACTGCCGGAGGAGCCGGAGGAACAGTTGCCGATCCCGGAGAAGGAGCCTCTTCAATTCTTTATGGAACGATCACCCACACCTTAGAGCCCTACATGCCACCGCGTGGGGAGAAGCTCTCAAAGAAGGATGCCGATCTAATCCGGGATTGGATCACAGGTGGCATGCTGGAAAATAAGAGCTCAAAAGCAAAGAAACCTAGCGGCCCGAAGATCGCGAAGCTCAATGTTGATCCTTCGGCCAGGCCGGAGGGCCCGCCGCCTATGCCAGAACACCTGAACCTTGAGCCTTCGGTCACCTCAATCCGCAACACGGTTGTCAACGACATGGCGTGTAGCCCATGGGCGCCTCTTCTTGCCATTACCGGCCAGAAACAAATCCTTCTTTATAACACAGATACTCTAAAACTCGCAGCCATTCTCCCCTTCCCCGATGGCTTTCCGGAGACCCTCTCCTTTCATCCTACCGGGAAGTATCTCACCGCTGGAGGAGGCATTGCTGGCAAGTCCGGATCGACCTACACCTGGGACGTCACCACCGGCAATATGCTTATGTCAAACGGGCGGGAATTTGATTCTGTCCTCGCCGCTGGCCTGCGCCTCGATCTCGGAGGTGTTGCACTCGGTGGCCCCTCTCGCTTGATCAAGCTCTGGGACACTCAGAGTGGAGAGGAACTCAAATCCATCAAGAAGCATACGGACTGGGTCACTGCTCTCTCATATTCACCAGATGGGGTTCTTTTGACTACCGGTGATCGTAATGGCGGCGTATGGGTCTGGGAGGCTCACACAGGCAACGAGTTTCATACCCTGAGNGCCCACACNGCCGGGATTACTGCGCTCGCTTGGCGAGCCGATTCAAACATAGTGGGCACGGCTTCCGAGGACGGTCAGGTGATCTTCTGGGAAATGAACAACGGCAATCAGGTTAAGAAGCTTACCGCTCATGGAGGTGGCACCCTTTCTCTCGATTACGCAAGGACGGGTGAGTTCGTCACCTCCGGACGCAACCGGGAGGTCAAGATCTGGAAGTCTGATTTCACCCTCAAGAAAAGCCTGACAGGATTCAGCGAGATGATCGTCGAAACCGCGATCACATACGATGGGAAACGGGTGTTTACCGCAGACTGGAATGGCGTCATCGAGGCGTGGGACGCCAACACCTTCGAAAAACTTGGAACTCTCAGCGGCAANCCTCCCCGAATCGCCGACCGNATTGCCAGACTTCAGCATGAATTTGAGGCTGCCCCCCAGTCTTCTGCTGCTGCCAGAAAGGCTCTCGAGACTGCCAAAAAGGGAGTGAAGGTCGCTGAGGATTCTTTAGCTACAGCCGCCACCTCAATCGCGAATCAGNAGAAAAAAGTCTCCGCGTTACAAAAAGAAACTGCCCAACTTGCCACCGCTCTGAACCAAACCAATGCCTCCATGGAATCTCTCGGTAAAAGTATCCNGGAGAAACTTTCCGTTGCCCTCGCACAAGTGCAAGCCAGGTCCGAAGAACACAGCGCTTCCCTTGTTGCCGGCACCGCGGAATTACAGAACCTTGAGATAGCTCCCTTAGAGGCAGAAGAGAAGAGGCTCGCGCAGCAACTCCAGCGTCTCAATAAGGAATCAGAATCGCAGCCGGAAGATNCTGCCTTGAAAAACCAAGCTTTAGACGCAGCGAAGAAGCTTGCAGATTACCGGGCCCGGATCGTGGGAATGCGTATGGAGATCACAGAGGCTGAGACGAAGGTCCGCAGCTTGCAGAACCTAGTTGGAGCGATCGCTGCCGAACGATCGGAAGCCCGCGCACAACTTGAGAAAAGCAACGAGGAATTACAGGCTCTCTCGTCGTCACGAAACAATATCACAATCGAAATTACGGCAGCGAAGTCCTCTCTGGCCGCCGCCAACAAGNAACTGATCCTTCGCCAATCCGCGTTGAAANAGGCCGAAGAGAACCTTGTCTCTCAGGAGACCTCTCTCACTGCTCCCAAGGCCAGACTCCAGAAGGCCCTCCGCACCGAAAAAGCATTGAGAGAAGACTTGAACTTCTGGCAGGCAGCCCAGGTCAACGCNAAGGCCTTGGTAGTCACCAAAAAGCGCGATACCTTGAAAGACCAGCAGGACCGGGAGACAACCGAACTTGGCTCACTAACTAGCAAACTTGAGACCTCCCAGTCCGACTTGAGTTCTCTGGAGNCCCGGAAGGCCGTATTACAGGCTCAACTTGACCAATTGAGTGTCGAAATGGACTCATTGAGGCAATCAATCACTACCCGCAAGCCCCTCCTGGAAAAGGCAGAGGTCGAATCTAGGGCCCTCCAGGATCGTTATCTGGAGCTCCGCAAATAAGCTGCTGACNAACCGGGATTCNAGCCTCGGACAACTCAAATCCATCCGGCGAGAGAAACTCGCCAGGGCTGAACAGATGCTGCCTCTTGACACTAGCATCATTCAGCGGAACACTGGTANCAGACAGGGGAGCCCTNCGTTCGCAGGGCTGAGAGTTTCTAACGCGTGGAATACACCCTCCGAACCTGATGCGGGTCATCCCGACGCAGGGAGTCTCTTCAACTCTGAAACGACTCTCCTCGTCACGTGATCCGCGTGGCGATTCTCATTTTACAGCTAAACGCTCATGATCAGCCCCGAAGAGAACGGAACAAGCGAGCCAGGGGAAAGCCTCTTCCCGGCATCCAAGCGGATTTACGTCCGTGGAAATATTCATCCCGAAGTGCAAGTTCCTCTCAGGGAAATCGCCTTGGAAGAGACGAATCACCCCAACGGNCGGGTCGAGCAGAACAACCCCATCCGGGTCTATGACTGCTCAGGACCATGGGGAGACCCTGCCTTCAGCGGAGAAGTTACCGAAGGCCTCCCGGCTCTTCGTGAGGAATGGATCCGTAAACGTGGTGACGTCGAAGAATATGATGGCCGATCCGACCGCCCAGAGGACAACGGTTACATCTCCGACGAGCACGCCCGCAGATTTAACGAAAACAAGAAGGCACGGAACAAGCTGAAGGAGTATCCTGGCTTGAAACGGCAGCCTCTCAGGGGCGTGGACCACCCGGTGACTCAGCTCTGGTATGCACGACAGGGCATCGTTACCCCCGAGATGGAATTNATTGCCATNCGTGAAAACCTTGGCAGGACGGCCGCCTATGAAGCCTCGCACGACAGCTACCCCGGCGGCCCTGANGGGATGAATACCACCCCAGACGGCTACAACATGCCGCGCCCGTCCGAAATTGATCCCTTGAAGCAGGTGCCGAGAAACTCCCTCAGCCACCAGCACCCCGGCCAGAATTGGGGACAGAAGCTTCCCGAGATGATCACTCCCGAATTCGTCCGGGATGAGGTTGCTGCCGGCCGGGCCATCATTCCNTGTAATATNAATCNCCCNGAGAACGAGCCGATGATTATCGGCAGAAACTTNCTNGTAAAGATCAACGCCAACATCGGAAATTCTGCGGTGGCATCAACGATCGATGAGGAGGTCGAGAAAATGAAGTGGTCCACAAAGTGGGGAGCTGACACGGTGATGGACCTATCTACTGGCAAGAACATTCATGCCACGCGGGAATGGATCATTCGNAATTCCCCTGTTCCGATTGGAACAGTCCCCATCTATCAGGCTCTTGAGAAGACCAATGGGCGGATTGANGANCTTACGTGGGAACTCTTCCGAGANACTCTCATTGAGCAGGCAGAACAGGGAGTAGACTACTTTACCATTCATGCAGGAGTCCTCCTGCGCTTCGTTCCGCATACCGCTCGCCGGATGACTGGAATCGTCTCACGNGGTGGATCCATTATGGCCAAGTGGTGTCTTCATCATCACAAGGAGAATTTNCTCTACACCCATTGGAACGACATCTGCGACATCTGTGCCGCCTACGANGTCAGCTTTTCAATCGGGGACGGACTCCGNCCCGGNTCGATTGCAGATGCCAATGATTACGCCCAGCTGGCCGAACTGGAAGTGCAGGGAGAACTTACCACACGCGCGTGGGAAAAGGGATGTCAGGTCATGAACGAAGGNCCCGGACACGTTCCCATGCATCTGATCCAGGAAAACATGCAAAAGCAGATCGAGTGGTGCCATGGGGCTCCTTTCTACACTCTTGGCCCCCTGACCACCGACGTGGCCCCCGGATATGACCATNTGACCAGTGGCATCGGGGCTGCAATGATTGGCTGGTATGGATGNGCGATGCTCTGTTATGTCACCCCAAAAGAACATCTTGGCCTGCCTAACCGGGATGATGTCCGAGAAGGGGTCATCACCTATAAGATCGCTGCGCACGCAGCAGACCTCGCCAAGGGACATCCTGCTGCTCAGGAACGCGACAACGCTCTTTCGAAGGCTCGCTTCGAGTTTCGCTGGAACGACCAGTTCAACCTTTCACTTGATCCTGACAAGGCACGGTCATTCCATGATGAAACCCTCCCCCAGGAAGGAGCCAAGACCGCTCATTTCTGCTCGATGTGNGGCCCTACTTTCTGCTCCATGAAGATCACCGAAGACGTCAGGAAATACGCAGAGGAACACGGGATTACCCCGGAATCTGCCGTTGAGGAGGGAATGCGCGAGAAGTCTCAGGAATTCGTGGACACCGGCGGNCAAATCTACAGCTAATACCTNAAACAGTCTGCCGCAGAGCCGCTGGGCTCAAGGAGCTCCGCTCAACCCAGTTCCTCCTACCCTTGGAGGAGGGTTCTCAGATGCTTTTCGAATTCACCTAGATCTGCCTCGCTCGGCTGATATCCGGGTGTCTCTGGCTCAAGGCCAGGTCTGCCATACTCATCGACTAACCAGACCGCCTTTACTCCATCGCTGAAAGTAATACCTCCACTGACCACTGCACCAGGCCGCGTAACCTCATCAGTTGTAAACTCCACGGAATTTGCTGAGGCCTCGCCTAGAGGGGCATCCCCTCCAAGAGCTTCTGGAGGCCCACTGAACGTCACTTCTTCCTGGATCTGAACCTCTTGTGCTTCACCGGAAGAATTCGTTTCCTCTTCCTCCTCCACCTTAATCTGGATGCCCAGATCCAGCACCAGAAGACGGGCATCCATATAAGTAACATTCAAGCCAAGCTCACCCTTGAGACGCTTCTGAATGTCAGGCAGGTCTGCACCCTCTTCCGCCCATTGCGCAATGGCTGCTTTTTGTTCCTTGGAAAGGTCGCTGCTACTAATCATATCTTGTCCTCAGGACTATTACATTAAAGGATCTTCCTGCGAAAATCCGGGATCACCGCCCCAATCTACTTACCTCCGCCCTGGAGGGCCACGGAAACCACGGCCCACCTCTTCCCCAGCAGCAGCCCGCTCAGCCATCTCAGAGATTCGCTCGCGTGAATCCTCACCAATCGCATCCGTGGTCTCAAGATATTGCAGAGTTGCTTCAGGATCTTCCCTAGCCCACTCATACGCAACCCTTGTCACTGCCCGCTGGCGGTCATCTTCGCCTGAGATGGTTTCGGCAAGCCTGATTGTCTCCGCTGGAGGAGCGCCCCTGTTTCCGTAAACGTATCCCTGCACGGCATTGTCTCTTACCTCTCCGGCATCCCGAGAATCGATGTAATCAAGAACGCGCTCAGGGTCCTCTCGCGCGAGAGCACCAACGACGCGTCCGATACCCTCTTCCACCGCATTATCACTTCCTGACTCCGTCAGCCATTCAAAGGCTGAGGGAGCATCCTGACGGGCCCACTCCCTGCTAACTTCAGCTACGAGCTCATCACGCTCTTCGCCCGCGGGAAGTTTCGTAGTTTCCTGAGCTGCCTGAGAGGGGCTGGCGTTCGCCAGAGATTCAATGGCCGCAAAGCGCACCTTCCCCTGCTCCTCACTGCTTAAACTATTGATCCACCGGTCTGCGGCNGCGTAATCACTAATAGCCCAAGACTCTGCAATTGATTCATACGCGTCACCTCGGTCATTGTCATTTAGNGTTGCGGCCATTCTCAGGGCTTCCTGGGGGTCCTGCTGTGACAACTCATTAAAAATTCCTGAAATAGCGTCTGCAGCCTCCCGCTCATCAAGGGTTTGCGCCCACTTGAGAGCACCCTCAGGGTTCTGCTTTGCCCACTCCCCTGCAATCATCGCGGCGGTATCTCCCCTGCCCCGACCACCGGGCCCCATTCCGAATTCATTTGGATCCTTGGAATATTCCTGTGCCAACGCTTCCGGATTAGACGCTGCCCACCCGGAGACCGCTCCCGCTCGGGCCATGAACATCTCTGGGAAGCCCATCTGCTGGCTGCGCTCCCAGGAGCCCTTAGGGTCATTCTCCGCCCAGCGTGAGAACAGGAGATTCATTGCCAGCATCCGTTGGGACATCGGCAAGCCCTGAAGCTTCTGAACCTCACCCTCGAACTCACTCGGATCGAGATCTGAGTAATACTCGAGCAGACTCATAATCCTGCTTGTCTGACCTGGCTCAGCCAAAATTTCGCGCAGACCCCCTGATGACCGAGTCGCACGTGGAGTATCATTCCCAGAAGCTACAGCCGCTACAGNCCCCCTGTTGCTAGCAGACTTCTTAGTGCGCACCTCGACTCTTCCATCTCCCTCCGGGCTTGCTTCGTTACTGCCGCTGCCAACCAGATATCCGCCAACTCCGCCAAAGAGAAGGGCTCCTACTGCGATGAGCATGCTCGTTTTCATGCCCCTTTGATGCGCTCAATCTAAGTCAATGACGACCATAAAGTTGCAAAGTTAAGTAAGAATCACTTCAAGGAGTGAGATTTCAGGATCCTACCTACAGGAAGATTTCGAAGGCAGCTTGCCAGTGCCTCCTCAGCCTATCATTCTGATCGGCATGCAGAGTCCGTCCAGTTTCAGCGTNCTCTTTGTCTGCTGGGGCAATATCTGCCGCTCTCCTGCTGGTGAAAACGTGTTTCAACATTTGCTGCAGGACCACCATATGGTGAACAGGATCACCTGCGACTCTGCCGGCACTATCGATGCTCACACAGGAAAAGCCCCAGACNAACGNATGCGTNACACCCTCGAAAATCGGGGCATCTCTGTAAGTGGTTCTGCCAGAAAAATCTCCNTCGATGATTTCAGAAATTTTGACCTGATTCTCACCATGGACGACTTCAACCGGAAGGAAGTCTTGTCCATTGCTCCCGACGTGAANGCCCGCGCAAAGGTTCAACCCTTCACCAGCTTCTGCGAGAATCACGAAGCGAGTGAAGTTCCCGATCCCTACTACGGTGGACCCTCAGGATTCACCCTTGTTGCTGACCTGATCGAGGACGGCTGCCAGGGAGTGCTTGATCATATTGAGAAGCAGCTCTCCTGAAATGACCGATCTCGATACTATTCGCGGGATCATTGCAGATCAAACCGGTCAGGAGCCAATGGGAGATCCACAAGCCATCGGGGGAGGATGCATTAACGAGACATACCGCCTCGGGGATTACTTCATCAAAGCGAACAGCCCTGACCGGATTAACATCTTCGAGGTTGAGAAACTGGGCTTAGCTACGCTGGCAGAAACCAGCACGGTCCGNGTTCCNACACCTCTCTGTTGNGGGGCCACCCAGAAGAGNTCCTTTCTCNTTNTGGAATTACTNCCTCTGGGAAANTCCAACGANTTCACCTACGACCGCCTTGGTCGACAACTCGCNAGTCTTCATCGCGCAACCGCGGCCGACTTCGGGTGGACCCAGGACAACTATATCGGCACCACCAGCCAACCAAATCCCCACGTGGAATCGTGGGTTGATTTTCTCAGGGAGCATCGACTCGGCCATATGCTCCGGCTGTGTGAAGCTTCGGGGTTCTCCTTTCGTGGGGCGACTACTCTCCTCGACAACCTTGAGCGCTTCTTCGAAAGCTCTCCTTCTCCATCACTCCTGCACGGTGACCTCTGGGCCGGNAACGCTGGCGTCCTGAATACTGGTGAAGCCGTCATCTTCGACCCTGCTATCTACTTCGGCGACCGTGAAGCAGACCTTGCAATGACTCGGCTTTTCGGNGGCTTTGATGCCTCTTTTTATCGATCCTACGAGGAGGTCTGGCCACTACCGNCAGGCCACGAATTCCGAACGGACCTCTATAATCTCTACCATNTTCTCAATCACACTATCCTCTTTGGNGGAAACTACAGCAATCAGGCACAGGCCATGATAGACGCGCTTCTCCGAAATCTCTAGCTCTCTGGAACAAGGGCATTCTATTGACCCAAAAGAATAGTCTCATGGGCTAACTTGCCCGCCTGCCCCATGAGGTGCTCGGCAAGAAACTCTCTGACCTTCTCGGTAAGTTTCTTACTACGAAATCCGTGGCCGGAGTCCTTCATGGTAAGGAAGATGTAGTCCACCTCGTGTTTTGCGAGACCCTTACAAAGTTCTACCGACTGCTGATAGGGAACCAGNATGTCCTTGGTGCCATGAGCGAGAAGCATGGGAGCATCGCNGGAGCTCACATGNCTGACCGGAGACGCGTTTATCGCAACCTTCCTTTTTTCCAGCAGGGCGCCGCCCACGAGCTTGCCCTCTGGGGAATCCGCNGCACTGTGTTTGATATTACTCGGGTAGTCGTCCATGGTGAGCAGGTTGGATGGACCAAAATAATTCACCACNCACCTGACACTGGATTTCTGATCAAGGTGCNTACCTAGTTCCCCNTCAAGCTCTGGAACGTCACCGGTCACTCCAAGCATTGACACGAGATGACCTCCTGCGCTCGTTCCCCAGACTGCAATCCTCTCCGGATCATAACCATACTTTGCGGCGTGAGCTTTCAACCATCGAATCGCCGCCTTGCAATCGTGGATCTGAGACGGCCAACTGGCTTCGTTCGTCAATCGGTAATTGATCGCAGCGCCTGCAAATCCTNATCNCTCCAGAAGGGACTGCAGATGCCTCAACCCTCCCTCTTTACTTCCGCCCCTCCAGCCTCCACCGTGGATATAGACCAACAACGGTCTCAGCTCATCAGACTTCTCCCGGGGCAGGAAGAGATCCAGCATCTGGCGCTGGTTTCCACCCCCTGCATAATCCAGATTCTTTAGGCTCCGGTAATCCGGGTGCTCCTGNTGTTTCTGTCCGCCTCCGCTGCGCCGATTAAGGAACGCCCTATGCTCCGCAAGGGAAATGACCCCGTCCTTATCGGTATCAACNCTCTCAAAATTCCNTCGGGCATTAGCAGGCAGCTCCTCCTTCTGAAGCTTCCCGTCCTTGTTCCGGTCCCATTCCNGGAAACGATCGGCATGTGCCGGAAGCGAAAGAAAGGCACATACAACCCCAAGAGAAAGCGATCTCATGCCAGATTGAACCACGACGAGAGCCCACAGTAGCACCTAATTCTCATCTTGGCGGAAATTTACCCGTTGTATCATCAAAAGCTCACTGGCTTTTCGGCTTCCCTATAAACGCCGTCCGCAGGAACGCGATCAAGTCAGTGGTGTCCTGTGGATTGATCTGCGTATGAAGATCTGTGGGCATCAGGGAAAGCTCGGAAGCCGTCATCGTTATGATATTCTTACGAAGAATGACATCGGTTCCACCATCGACGCGCTTGAGTATCACACTGGTGGGCGACTCGGACGCAAGGACCCCAGCGTAGGCCTTCCCCCCAGCAGCTGAGATCAGATAGAGTTTGTATTCGGGCTCAATTTTTCCGTTTGGATCAAGGATATCCATCAGGACGGATTCATCCGGCTTGCCGGTGATACTTCCGAGCGAAGGACCAACTTCATTTCCCTGGTCCCCAAGCTTGTGGCATACGATACAGTTGTTTTGATAAACAACCTTCCCCTTTACCGCATCCGCCTTGTTGTTAAGCGCTCCGCGATAACGTGCAATGCGGGCCGCAAGTTCGGCTTCCGAGGAAGGCTCCTTGAAAAGCCTGCCTGCACGCGCTGCGAGATCGGCATCTGGAATAGCTTTCAATAACTCCCTTTGTACTCCGGATACGTCGCCGGGGTGGACAGCCCCATTTTCGATTGCCTCAATTAATGCAGGCAGCCGGTTTTTGCGGGCGAAGATTGCGCGAAGGACTGCGCTCCGGGATGCTGGCGAAAACCCTGGCCAACCCTTGAGAAAAACCCCGGCAGCACGCTCATCTCCCGATACGCCAAGGGCTGCTATAGCTGAAGCCTGAATAGAGGGAGGCTCTCTTGAATCCAGGAGCTTGGAGGCCACTGGCGACAAAACCTCAAAGGGCGCACTGGCGAGGATTTGCAGGGCCTCCCTTCGTTTTTCCTGCTCACCTTCCGTTTCGAGGGCGGTCTCCGCCGCCTCTGCAAACATTGCCGTTAGACGGTCGGCTTCCGCGACCGGGAGCTCAGCTGCAAGCTTGGCAGCCAGTTCCCTGACCTGCGAATCACTGCTACCGAGAAGACTCGTCAGAGAAGCCCATCCATCGACGGACTCCGGAGCAGGGGCCCCGCCCCGTGAGATGCTACCCACAAAACCAGTTAGACATGCCTTTTGAACATCATTGTCCAGTGATGACACCAAGCGGAGGGCGGCTGCCATCTGCTTCCCATCCCTTCGCCCACCGACGGTTTTTGCCAAGGGCTCGAGCAAGGCCCGGGCGCCCGGGCTCACTTCAGGAC
The DNA here is from genome assembly GCA_002729275.1 of Roseibacillus sp. Classification (GTDB taxonomy): domain Bacteria; phylum Verrucomicrobiota; class Verrucomicrobiia; order Verrucomicrobiales; family Akkermansiaceae; genus Roseibacillus_B. The sequence goes on from PBTP01000103.1 coordinate 70,963, forward strand.
GTCCCAGCAGCCCGAGGAGCAGACGGCCCCCATTCCGGTTGTTTGCGGAACTGAGGATGGCCGCAGCCATCCAGCGATCGCTTCCATGTCTTTCTGCCAGGTCGATCAATGACTCGACCGACCAGAAGGCATTGGATTCGCCAAGGGTCATGGCAAGTTCCAACCGAACGCGGGCATCCGAATCATGGCTCAACCTGACCAACTCGGAACGGAGGGCCTGGTTCGAGTCAAGCCACGGCCCAGCCAACCGCAATCCATGCACCCTCACCCGGTAATCCTCATGGGCGAGCGCAACAAGAACATCCGCTGACTCCAGAGACTTCAACGCCCTCAGGGTTTGCAGCGCACGGATAACACCAGACGGCGCAGCTCTCTCAGCCCGGAGCAGCTTGACGAGGGAATCACGTGCGCCACGATCGCCCCGCTCAATGAGTATCCGCTGTGCAGCGGCCCGGCGCCATGGATTGTCAGCCGCAAGGGCGTGCGCGAGTTCGTTTACCTTGGCCTTGGCAAGTTTCTCATTCGGCGCGAGGGCTTTTCCTTTCGGGCTGAGTCTCCAGATGCGACCGTGATCCTTGCCCTTATTCAATCCGTATTGCTGCTGAAGAAACCTGGGAACGGCCGAATAGTCCTCGATGATCTCACGATACATATCGACAATGTAAAGTGCTCCGTCTGGACCAACCCGCAGATTCATGGGTCGGAACCATTGATCGGTTGAAGCAAGAAATTCGGACTCCTGCTCACCCGGTGCTCGCCGGGCCCGGTAGCCGGCACCATCCTGTGTGAGAACCGTGCGATGCACGATGTTGAGAGACGGCTCGCAGTAAAACAGGTTTCCATAATATTCCTCGGGAAACAGCCGCCCACCATAGAACGTCGTGCTACAGCCTCCGGAAAAGTAATTACTATTCGTTTCCCGCTGCCCGTAGAACTTAACCCACTCTGGATCTCTACCCCGCTTGACACGCCAGGGATGTGGGTCACTGAGCCGATAACCGTTACTGTAGTCTGCAGCTACCTGAGTGGAACCCGGAGTCGCCACGTGGGGATTACGGGCAAGGTTATGGCGCGGCAGGGGGAGCGCATATCGGGCCGGGTTACCCCCAGAGGACGGAAAACGATCGCCCATATCGTTCATCGTCAGTCCAAACGTGCTGACGCTTCCGTTCACATGCTCGATCGCCGAGCCGTCCGCCTTGATCCTAAAGTCGGACCCTCCGAGTTCGAAGGGATTCTTGATTTTGGGACCCGTAATCGTTCCGCCTCCCGAACCACTTCCAACGTAGATCCAGTCATCCAGTCCCCAGATCGGGTTGTTGATTCCGCGCTCAATGGTATTGACCTTGAATCCTGTGAAGAGGTTTTCACGGACATCCGGTTTGCCGTCACCATCCCGATCAGCGAAGAAAATAATGTGAGGCGCACAGGTTACAATGACTCCTCCCTGCGCAGCAACAATTCCATAGCATGGAGGCAGATCATCGGCCCACACCTCTGACTTGTCCATCACACCATCTCCATCCGTATCGATCAACAACTTGACCACTCCATATTGCTGTTCAAGCGCCTCCTCTGCGATTTTCCCTCCCTTGAACTCCCATCGGATACGCCGCACCGTCTTATCAAGTTCTCCGGTTTTATTAAGCTCCTGCGTGTCGATGTGGCCCTCGATATTATAGCCATGAAGTTCGCAAACGAAAACTCGGCCATATTCATCGAAGGCAATCCCGGAGGGCTCCTTAACCACTGGCTCGCTTGCAATCAGATCTATCCGAAACCCCTCCGGCAATTGGATTCGCTTGGCACTCTCGGCGGGGGACAGCGGCTGCGGCGCGTCTTTTGCCGGCTCGACCCGGCCGTTCAATGAGCCCGGAATACATAAACCGACAAGCAGCAGGCCGCAATGAAGCTGAAAATATCTTCTCATTGGATTGATGGGTAGCTTGATCAGGATGGGATGATACTGGGAAAGTATGACTCCGTATACCCGTCTGCCAAAGTGAATTTCGCAGCTAGAGGCTCTTCAGGAGGCAACAAGCCCCCTCTCCGATCAGCCAATGAACGCCATCTGCCAGCACGTCAAAGAAACTCTTATCTCACCGACCATTAGGACGATTCATGTAATCTAGCCAGAAATCACGATGACAAGGCTACCTCTACACTTCAGGCGGCATCTCACCATTACTGATCACTTCACCCTCCTCCAGCCACCAACTGACATCACTACCCATCAGCAAATCCGAGTCCAAGGCATCGATTCGAAAACTTCCCTTTTGTTTTTTCGGCCCGTGACACCCAAAGCACGCCGCTTTCAAGACTGGTTCTACCCTATCGCGGTATGTCTCAAGATTGGCCCGCGGAATGTCAGGCACATCCCCAAGCTAGTCGGAATTAGCGGGCAAGCTACCAACATCACCAATACTGCATTCTTCATCTAAATTGGACTGGCATAAGAGCGAGAAGCTGCTCACAGCATTCACCCGGAAACCCTTACCCCTCCCTACCTTTTGGGACCACCGCAACGTAATAACACCTTCAAACTCGAAATCTTCCAGAAGGAGAACCCGTATTCTCATAAAGCTTCCGCTCTGACTATCGCACCATTTCACGACAACGGTGTTCCGCCAGCAGCGGGGAGCTCTCCCTCTAATCCAAAAACATTCCTTTTCAGGCCGCCTTCCGCAGCAGGGCCACCATAACTCCCTGAATCACCAATTCACTCAGAGGAATGAGGTCAGGATACATTTCGTTTTCAGCCTGCAGGTGAGGCTTGCCCGAGCTAACGATATATCGTTTCAAGGTTGTTTCCCCATCGATNAGAGCAGCTACAACGTCTCCATTACGTGGTTCACGCATTTCCAACACCACCGTATCCCCGTCACATATATGTGCATCGATCATGGAGTCTCCCCGGACATTTAAGGCAAACACCTTCTTAGACTTTGAAAGGCCTATACTGGTCACATCGATTGATACGCACCCATCTCTCTCCGGCACAACATCCTGAGCCATGCCAGCGGCAATTTCACCGTAAACCGGAATATCCATGATTTCCTCCCGCTCAAGCTCCTCTGGCAGCACTACCGCACGAGCTTTCCCCGGAAGACGATTGATTGCCCCCTTACGCTCGAGAGCTCGCAGGTGACTCATCGCCGCAGTCTGACTTGCGAATCCAAAATGAGCCTGAATCTCTCGCGTGGAGGGCATTACACCTGTCTGACGNTGCGAGTCGCGNAGAAAGTCGAGNAGTTCCTGCTGCCGATCCGTGAGTTTTTGAGACATTTGAACAGTTAATGTTTGTTTGAACAGTATTGTCGCTAAAACGCCTGCAAGGCAAGGTTTTATTTATAGTCCCACTCATAGGACGGCCTCAATTTGGCTCTTGAGAATGATTCATTGAATGAGAATATCATGCTCAATGAACATTGCACCCGGCCCTCTTCTGGCCTGCTTGGCTCTTTCATTCANCGCTTTATCCTGTGCCCCCCAAAACCTGACAACAACGCCGGGATTGGCCCTTAACCGGATTCGTCCCTCCGTGGTCTCTCCTCACAGCGGTCCCCCATCTGTTGTGGCCAAACGGGTCATCGTCATCGATGCCAGCAATGGAAGGGTCCTGATGGAAAAAAATGCGGATGAGAAATGTGCGGTTGCCAGTACTCAGAAGCTCATGACCGCCTTGCTGGTCTCCGAAGCAGGATCACTGCATGACCCTGTCGTTATCCAAGCAAGTGACACCAAGGTTGAGCCAACCAAACTTTATCTGAAAACCGGCCACAAATACACTCGTGGCCAGTTACTAAAGGCGATCCTCGTTCGTAGTGCGAACGATGCTTCGGTGGCCCTCGCCAGGGACGTGGCTGGAAGTGTCTCACGATTCGGTCAACAAATGACCCTTCGGGCACGTTCTCTCGGAATGGCCAACAGCTCCTTCCTCAATCCACACGGCCTGACACAGAAAGGCCAGTATTCCACCGCGAGAGATATCGCGAAACTCGCGCGCCACGCATATCGTCAACCCTCCATCCGTGGCCCTCTGACAATCCGGAGTTACGATTTCATCCATAACAATGGAAAGGTCAGCAAACTCACAAACACTAANAGGCTTTTAAAGCGCTTGCCCTTCGCCACGGGNATGAAGACGGGAACCACCCGGGCTTCCGGGAAGTGCCTTGTTGCAAGCGGCAGCCTGCANGGCAGAACTGTTATAGCGGTTGTTCTTGGAAGTACCCCAGCAGCAATCTGGAACGATTCTGAGGCGCTCCTGCGCTGGGCACTCGAATCTCCCCAATTGATACGGCCAGTAATGGCTTTCAGGGCACGAAGCTGACCCGGTTTATCATGCGCCCCCCGGAAGAAGAACTCACCCGCCTGCATGAGGAAGGGCTTCTAAGGAGCTTGCGGCCCATGGAATCAGGGACGCCTACCCTCTCCAGGGCCGAGGCTCATACGCTAGTGAACTTTTCCTCAAATGATTATTTAGGGCTTTCCCGGGACGAGGCTCTGGTAACAGCCGCCTGCGAGGCCGCCAAACGCCATGGAGTCGGCTCGGGAGCGTCCCGCCTCATTTCAGGATCGCTCCCCCCCCACCACGCTCTTGAAGAAAAAATCGCGGAGTGGAAGGGCTCTCAAGCGGCGCTGACCTTTGCAAGCGGATATGCCACCGCGATTGGAGTACTTAGTGCATTTCTCACCAAGGGAGACGTGGTGATTCTTGATAAGCTCTGCCACGCCAGCCTGATCGATGGGGCTCGCCGGTCGGGAGCAACACTCCGGGTCTACCCTCACAACGACCTCAACAAACTCGAGTGCCTCCTAAAACATTACCGGGAACTTCTTCCCAATGACTCCCGCCTCCTAGTCGTGACAGAATCCGTGTTCAGCATGGACGGCGACCGGGCGCCCATTCCCGAGATTGTTAATCTCGTCGAGCAGCACAATGCCCTGCTTCTTCTTGATGAGGCGCATGCCGTCGGGGTCCTCGGTTCTGAAGGNCAGGGATTAGCGGAGGAACTGGGTCTCCAGGATCGCATTACTTTCCAGATGGGAACCCTCGGTAAGGCCGTCGGTTCAGCGGGCGGATATCTTGCAGCAAACCGCGCGTGGATTGACCTTCTCCTGAACAAGGCACGACCTTTTATCTATTCTACCGCTCCTCCTCCCGCTCAGGCAGCTGCATCACTTTGCGGCATTGAGGTCATCGCCTCATCGCGAGGAAAAGCATTACGCGATCGCCTCTGGTCAAACATCTCAAGGCTCGCTGAACTTCTTGGGAAGACACCCAGTAGTGCGATCATGCCTGTAATTCTGGGCACTAACGAGGCAGCCCTCGATGCTTCCTCAGCCCTCTTGGGCAAAGGTTACCTTGCTCCAGCCATACGTTTCCCAACTGTGCCTCGCGGATCGGCCCGCCTGCGTATTACGCTTTCTGCTGAGCATACGACAGAGGCGATCACGGGGCTCCATGACAGCTTACTTAAGAGCTCCTGACACCTTTCTTCTCGTCAGCGCTGTTGCCATGACCAAGCATAGGCATAATGAAGTTTCCCTTCATCCTTTTGGCCTTCTTACCGTTCCTGGCGACAGGCACACCGGNAAACCCCGTTTCATCGATTGAGCCATCNTTTGGCGCGGACACTGCCACCCTCCTGCAGGACGGATACATCTCGCTCTTTGATGGCAGGAGCCTGGCCGGTTGGCGAAAAGCTGGGGGAACTGGAAAATACAAGGTAGAAGATGGCGCTATTGTCGGACATGGGAAAAACATCAGGGGAAATACATTCCTTTGTACTAACGAGACCTATCGCAACTTCATCCTCACCTTCCAGTTCCAGTTCGTGGACCAATCCGGAAATTCGGGCTGCCAGTTCCGCTCGCAGCAGCGCAACAAAACAGGACGAGTATTTGGCTACCAATGTGAGCACGACAATAACGACAAACGCTCCTACACTGCCGGAATCTACGACGAAGCGCGCCGCGGGTGGCTCTTCCCCGGCAAGTTCGCAACTGGAGATACCGCCACAACCTTCTCCTTGAGGGGGAGAGAGCTCTTTCGCTGGAAGGACTGGAATACAATCGTCATCAAATGTGATGGCAGACGAATCCAGACATGGCTCAACGGAGTATCCCGAGCTGATTTCGAAGATAAGGATGACGATCATTTCACTCCTGAGGGCTTCATTGCTCTACAGGTCCACGGAGGAAAATCCGCGCATGTCAAATGGCGTCGACTCTACCTTCGGAAGCTATAGCTCTTCAGGGCAGCTGGCTGCCAAGACCAGCCTTTTGTAGGCCCTTTAACATCTTTTCCTACCCTGTTCCCTGGATCCTTCCTCTCCCGTGAAAGCGCTTCTATTTCCTCTGCTTCTGCTCTCGATGCCCCTCTTTGCAGAGCCCTTCATCGTCGCGCACCGCGGCGCCTCGGGAGATGCACCGGAGAATACCCTAAAGGCATTCCTCCTCGCATGGGAGCGCGGGGCTGACGCCATCGAGGGAGATTTTCACCTCACCGGTGACGGACATATTGTTTGTTTTCACGACAAAACTACCAGGAAGCTCACTGGAAAAAATCTCACCATCAGCAAGAGCACATTGGCGCAACTCCAGTCCCTCGATGCCGGAGCATGGAAAGGAAGCGCATTCACGGGGACAAGGATTCCCACTATTGGGCAAGTTCTCGATTGTGTCCCACCCGGAAAACGTATTTTTATCGAGGTCAAGTGCGGTCCCGAGATTATTCCCGCGCTGTTCAATTCGGTCGAGAAAAGCGGCCTGGCAAGTGAGCAGATCGCAGTCATTTCATTTGACCAGGCTGTCGTCAAGGCGATCAAAAAACAGCGACCACGGTGGACCGTCAACTGGCTCCATGGATTCGATGCCAGAGCTCCTCGTGATCCGAATAAAAAACTTCCCAAACTACTTGCGACCCTCGCTGAAATNAAAGCTGACGGACTGGGCTCCAGCTCCCACCCGGGACTACGCAAGGATCACCTCGAAGCCCTGGCCCAGAAAGGATTTCAACATCACGTATGGACAATCAACGATCCAACCGTCGCTCGCCATTTTATAAGAATGGGTTCTAGCTCAATAACCACGGACTACCCNGGAGCGCTGCGAAAGGCGCTTGAGAGAGAGGCAAAGGGCCTGCTTCCGTGAGAGCAAGACACTGTTCTAAATTCAAATATCTTGCCTCCGGGAGGGAATTCGAGAACCTCCGGCCCGCGCATGATGAAAAAGCGCTCAACCCTGAGCAAGATTCCTGCGGCTCTTACTTCCCAATAACATGGCTGGATTCTTCAAGAACCTCTACAACAAGGTCGCGAACCGCTCAGATGTAGATTGGGATGAACTCGAGGCTGACCTAATCTCTGCGGACCTCGGCGTCAGAACCTCATTGGAAATCATTGAGACCCTCCGGAAGCTAGGGCGTAAGATTTCGGCTGATGATGTTGTAGAAGCAACCCGCAATCATATTAGCGCAGTCTTCCCTGAGGACCCAACAGTTCTCGAGCTTCCAGAGGATGGCAGCCCGCTGGTAATTCTGGTCGTTGGTGTCAACGGCACTGGTAAGACGACTTCTGCGGCAAAGCTTGCTAACCTTTTCTCACAGCAGGGAACTACAGTAGCGTTGGCTGCTGCNGANACCTTTCGGGCTGCTGCNGTTGAACAGTTGGAGCAATGGTCGGAACGACTCAATATCCCCCTCGTCAAGGGGGCTAAAAACGCAGACCCCGCATCTGTCTGCTACACAGCCCACCAACAGGCCTTAACTAATGGCACTCAGGTTCTGATCTGTGATACCGCAGGCCGCCTCCACACCAGTCATAACCTGATGGAGGAGCTTGGAAAAATTAGACGTATCCTCGGNAAGCAGGATCAAAACGCACCCCATCATACTNTGCTCGTCGTGGACGCCACCACCGGAGGCAACGCCCTGAATCAGGCTCGCGAATTCAACAAAGCCGTTCCTCTTTCGGGGGTAATCGTCACTAAATTGGATGGCTCAGGAAAGGGAGGAGTGGCGGTCGCTATCCAGAAAGAACTGAATATCGCTCCTCAATTCATCGGCACCGGCGAGGAACCTGAACAGTTTGAGGTCTTTAGCCGCGAGAAATTCGTCGAGCAAGTTCTCTAGAGNCAGGTTGCCGGCCCTCGTGANGGGNTGGCATAGCTCGCTCAGCATCATCGTCGCTACTCAGGAAGGGCAACTTCGAGGCGGTAATACCTTTTTGCCGTGTCAGCCAACTCACGGTCGATCACCTCGTATCGTGAGGGCAGAACATCTGCCCCAGTATCGATCACCGCTCCNAGTGGAGTCCACCTTTCAAGATCAAGACTCCAAGAAATACAATAAAGTCGGTCGGGAATACCGGAAAAGGTCAGATGCACGCTTCCGTCACGACTAGCTCTTATCCCTAGCTCAGGAACTGAATTCATATTGGGAAAGTTGGGGTCAAGCCCAATGACATACTCTATCAGATTAGACACCCCGTCTCCATCTGGGTCCCCGCCCGGCCCGCCCACTGGACCGTCTCCGTCCTCGAACACACTCAACCCTTTCGCTATTTCCCACCAATCAGGAAGCCCATCTGAATCAAGATCCTGAGCCAACGGCACAGAGGGGCCCAGAGCAACAGTGACGTCCCTTATTGCACTTGCTACAACCTCTCCCAGCGGATCCTCCCTCACATCAACCCGGATCTGATATACACCTGCTACCACTCCTTCCCATCGGTAGTCCCAGAACTGCTGCGCGCCCACGGACCTTACTCCCGCAAATACCAGACTCCCCTCACCTTCCTCAAAGACAACCTCGAGATGACCAGCTCTGCTATCGGTCTCGATTCGAATGGCAATTTCCCGTTGGCCCGGGGTTGGAGCTCCTACATCCGGGATGAATTCTACCCAGGGCTGCCCACCCCCATCAAAAGCCGGAGGCTGCACCACGCTCACGTAGGGCTCTAGTAGTTCGGATGCCCGCACAAGACGTATAGCTGACAACTCGACATCACCCCTTCTGTGCATCACTCTGATATGGTGCTGAAACTCGGGATCCCCATTCCATAACTTGGGCATGTCGAAAGACAGGGCGTGGAATCCTGCAGTAGCATCACGGATGACACGAAAGGATTCTCGGTCCTGGACTATAGCTCCAGAAGAAGTCCCACTCGACGTGCTCGCTATAAGGATATTGAATTCCTCAACGAGTTGCGCGTCCGAGACTCCTTCCCCCAGATCCCCGGAAAAATAAGCCTTGAGGACATAGTCCTCCCCAACCACTTCCCCGTCAAAGGCGGGAAAGCCCACAAAAAGGGCTCGACCGGGGCCATCGGCAACTACATTTCGTGAGAGGGTGGTATACCANCCCTCCGCATCATCTGAATCACTGATTAAAGATGCCCAACCCAAAGCCCCTGANGAGCTCTGCTCTCTTAACCTGACCCGTATTACCGAGGGAATATTACCCGCTGGGATATTCGTATAGTTGAAACGGAACTCACGAGGAAAGGCGCTCTCCAAACTTGGATCAGGGCCTACCTCCGGAATCTTAACCCACTTCCCGGGTCCATTGCCGTTGGCCGATCCGGTCACGTCATCATCGTTGGGNCCGATTCCGTCTTCGATAAAAAACCAAGCCTCTGTAACACTTGCATCCGCACGAACGACCACCTCGTAACTCTGCCCGCTCAGGATTTCTCCCTCCGCCGGAAAGACAATTTCTCCCTCCGGTCTGGACCTGTCATAATAAAAGGTCTGCTGAAACGTGTTGAACAGGGAAGCCTTTCCCGTGCGTTCAAGAAANGCGCGGGCACGGAGGATATGAAACCCCTCATCGAGACCGACCTTCATCTCAAAGGAATGCTGGTCAGGCGTCTTCGCGTAATCGTTATGAGGGAAGAACCGGACCTGCTCGCCATTAAATCCATCAATTTGAAAAACGGTCATTCCATGCCGCTTCGCACCGACCTCCAGCTCTCCACTGGGAAAAAGCGGACTCACCGCATCTTTCCAAACCCCCANCGTATAACGAATCGTTCCACCNCGACNCCGTTCGATCACTCCTCTCCACCAACTCCCTCCCTCGGCNTCGCCGACCCAGCTCATGGGAATCGTCGAAGTGGCGTCGACNGCNCCTGAGCCAATTGCTCCNCGGGGTTGAGAGCGNTCAACCGTNTAATAAAGGGCTCCCCGGTATCCACCGAGANCCGANTTGGTTTTCNCGTAAATCTCTATTCCTGAAANTTTCTCCTNATACTGNCGTCCCGAGCCNATGNANTCCGGGAGTNGCGCCTCTGGATCNTGATATACAAATTGAGCCGTATCGGGAGGACTTGTNTTCANGCCTAGCCCATCACNTCGCAGGAANNNTCCCGATCCTATTCTNACCATCCAGCTTTCCGCTCTGGNNGCAGAGAGCGCACACCGCGANGTNTCCTTCGCTGCAAATTTCTCCGGACCCATCCGCCCGACAAAATCGGGCTGTTCATAGCCAAGGAAGTTATCACTGCTGAGGGCAGGCGGATGATCCCGAAACCCGGGGTCCGTATTTCTATCGGGGCGCGTCCCATTGAGATCGATACCTCCATCCAGCTTACAGAGAATATTCGCCGCAGAACGATCAGCTCGAAACACAAATTTCAAATCCCGGATATCGGTGACTCTGGGAACACGCACTTCATATTGAAAATCCGTTCCTCCGATTCCGCTGAGGTCAGATGGCGGCGGGTGAAAGCCGGGATTTGCGAAGGGGCCACTGAAGCCTGCATCACCATTCGGACCATCACGCCTCGAAACCACGACATGGCCAGCTCGCTCTCCAGACTGAAATATTTCGATGGGGCGCCCACCATTTTCTTTCCAAGCCAGTGATTCCTCCGGAGTTCGGTAGGAGAAAATCATGTAACTACCAGGATCAATCACTACTTCCCTCAGCTGCGAAGCATACTTATAGAAACCTACCTGACTTCCATATCCACGAGCATACTGGAAGAGGTATGCATCATCAGAGAACGGGACAGAGGGAAAGGAGGTAGCCAGATCACGATTTTCCCCTTCTGCATAGTTGTCGTTCACCATCACAAGGGCAACCACTCCCGCCCCATCGCTCATCCCGGGATTTTCTCTTTTGTCGATACGTTCGTAGGCAAGAAAGTCATTATCCGCCCAACGAGGACGTTGAACACCTCGGGCAAAGTGCTGGTGAACGTAAGCAAGATTGGGGAGGCGAGTATCGCCGAATTGGCCTAGAAAGGCGGNATTGGAATGTCGCGGGAAAGCCCCCCCACTACCCTCCAGTGTTCCTGCATGATAATTCCCATCGGTATACACCAGCGGAAGGCCATCCCGCGTAAAATAGAGAGCATGCTGTAATTCACGCCGCGAGGCGTAATCATTATCATGGCTCTGCGCATGCATAACCGAGACGCTGGGGCCAAATCCCCCTGCCCCTGGCTGGTCATACCCGACCAGACTCGCCGATGGATTGCCGAGAGTACGGTTTAAATTATTCCGGAGATCATTATCGATAAGTCGCATCCCCGCATCGATGTAAGGCCCATAAGAAGGAGGCTGCCCAAGATGCTCTCCGAAGAACATCGCATCATCTCTCGGGGCATCGATATTGAAAACGGTGTCCCGGTGGTTCGCATCAAGGTAACCCCGAGTCAGATTGAACTGCCGTTGCGCCTGCCCGAGAAANCCATAATCCGACCTGTCCCTATCTCCTCCAAACGTCGAACCAAAGAAATCNGCAGGTGTGTGTTTAACCGCNTCCAGTCGCGCTCCATCTGCCTTGGTCCGGTCGAGNTGCCACCTGAGAGACCGGTGAAGCATATCTTCCACGATTTCCTCATAAAACGACTCGTTTAACTGCAGGAAAGAACGGGTTACCCCATTATCCGCACCGAAGCCCACGTAGATTCCCTCGTTCGCTGCATGGGTCTGTCCAGGACCACTAGGGATGTAGCAGTAGTATTCCGGATTCTCTGGATGACGAAGGTAAACCGGCTTGGTCGAATTCTCCCCTTCGAACCCTCCATGGTTACGGTTGGCTGCGCCCGGCTCCGTCGCAATGTCAATGAGCCCCGAAAGGCCCAGATTCTGGACCTGCCATTCACTTCCCCAGTCCCGCGTATTATCCCACTTTCGGTANAAACCTTCAGCGGTAGTTCGCAAATGAAAATCTCCCGGAAGAAATCCCGGGTAAAGATCTTCTGAAACAGCCTCATTATAGCCGGGGACATCAAACCCGTTATGATTCATGATCGCATCNAAATAGACCCGGANACCAAANCGATGGGCAANCTGGATCAGATTGAGAAGTTCCGNCTCAGTCCCATATCGGGTTCTCACCGATCCCTTCTGATCCTTGGAGCCAAGGTCGAAGCGGTCAAACAGGTCATACCCGACCGAGAAAACCCCACCCGCCTTGGTAGGAGGCGGAATCCAGAGAGACTGGTAGCCCGCCTCGGCAATTTCCGGAATCTTGCGGGTGAGTTCGCGCCAACTAGTATTGAAATACTGAAGCATGGCCTCTGCTCCGACCTGGGTTGCCGTCAGGAACAGGAAAAGAGCGAGCCGGCAGAGAGGGTTCATGCGGATAGATCGGCGAGAGAGTCCGGCCTTATCCTAGATAAACTACCAGAAGGAAACTCGCGGCAAAGAAAAACTGAGCTATCCTGCACTGCTTTGGACTTCTCAAAACGAACTGTCTTCCTAATCTAACTCCGTGCCAGATGAGGATCCTGAAATTCTTGAGGACTTGACACGAGCGATTGCCGCGCGTGACGGAAGCGCTTTCCTGTCAGCGGCGGAGAAGATTCACCACGCGGATCTGGCTGCCGCCTACGAAGACCTTTCCAGGAAAAGCCAGGCCTGGTTCGTTCGCACTCTTCCATCGGAGGCCTTTTCAGAAGTTATCGCCGAAATTCCAGATCCCCTGGTGGAAGAAGCTCTCGACTACCTCAAGCCGAGCCAACAACGACAGGTTCTCGAGGAACTACCTGATGATGATCGCGTTGACGTTCTGCAGGACGTTGAAGATGACAGTAAAAGGGAGAAGTTAATCGGTCTCCTGGGAGAATCTGAAGAGCGAGAGCTCACGAGAACCCTTCTTGAATATCCCGAGGATACTGCAGGCGGGCGAATGACAACCCAGATAGGCTACGTTTCGGTCAAGATGACTGTCAAAGAAGCCCTCGACCATCTTCGCCCTGATCTCGAAGATACTGAGACCCTGAGCAGGATCTTCGTCCATGACGGGAACAACCAGCTTGCAGGCAAGCTCAGACTGCGCGATTTGACATTTAACGCATGGCAGACTCCGGTTGGCTCAATCATGCAGCCCATCGAGCACACTGTTCTCGCAGAGACTGACCAGGAGGAAGCCTCCATCGCGGTGTTAAAATACGATTTGTTCGCCTTACCGGTTGTCGACCAGGAAAACCGTCTTCTGGGCGTGATCACTTCTGACGACGCAATGGAAATCCTGAGCGAGGAGTCAACCGAGGACATCGAGAAACAGGCAGGACTGACCGGGGAGCAATCAGAAGAAGGCTACCTCAACACCCGGATCACCACTCACTTCAGCCGTCGTGTCATCTGGCTCGTCGGCCTGGCCATTCTCTCCATCGCTGCAGGTGCGGTGATGTTTCGCTTNGAGGCAATCCTGAAGGGCATTCCCCTCCTCATGCTGTTCCTTCCAATGATCATTGCNGCTGGAGGAAACTCCGGGGGCCAAGCATCCATGGTAGCGATACGAGCCATGGCCTTGAACGAACTAAGCGGACAAGACGCGCTCAAGGTGGCATGGAAGGAACTCAGGCTCGGCGCAATGCTGGGATTAATCCTCGGCGCAGCAATCGCAGTTGTTGCGATTTTCATCCTGCCGTTTTTTCATCCGGAAGTCGCCCCGGGCATCACGTTTAGCGCATTCGGATCAGCGGTAGCGGTGGCGCTCGCCGTTCAGGTTACCGCTTCCACTCTGATCGGAGCCCTGCTTCCTCTCGGAGCCTGCGCCATCCGCCTCGATCCTGCCGTCATTGCCGCACCGGCCGTTACTACGGTGGTCGATGTCTCTGGAATGCTTATTTATCTGCTGGTAGCCAGCACCATGCTTGGNCTGGGAGGATAAAGAGCGCGGGCCCTTTTTGCACAAAGGCGGATCCATTCAGGTTCTGAACAAGTTCATATTGCGCTTTCAATCCGGGACAACCTCCGCAAGATCCCAACACTATGAAGAAACACCTCGCTCTTGCTGTTGTTTTTCTCTCTGTTCCGCTTGTTCATGCTGGTAACCCCGCCATGGAAATGGGCCGCGCAGCACGCAACTTTCTCAAAGGCCTTAAGCCCGAGCAGAAAGAGAAAGCGACCTTTGCGTTTTCGGATGAGGAACGTGAAAACTGGCACTTTATCCCGTTGGACCGTAAGGGCCTCAAACTCAGCGAACTGACTCCTGCCCAAACGCATGCTGCATACGCTCTGCTCGCAAGTGGCCTCAGTCAAAAGGGAGTCTTGAATGCTACAAGCATCATGGGCCTGGAAGCTGTCCTCGCAGAGATGGAAAATGACCCGGTCAAACGTGACACTCAGAAATACTATATCGCCATCTTTGGGGATCCCTCCACAAAGCCAAAGAAGGGAGTCTGGGGCTGGCGCTTTGAAGGCCACCATCTCTCTCTGAACTATACGATCGTGAACGGCAACGTTGTCGCTACACCAGCGTTCTTCGGAACGAATCCTGCCATTGTCACAAAGGGGCCAAGGAAAGGAACACGTCCCTTGGGGCGTCTGGAGGACCAGGCTCGAGCGCTCATGCAATCCCTGAAAGCAGCGGGCAAGGCCGTTGTCTTCTCTGAAAAGCCTCCCCGCGACATTCTTTCCAGCCAGGACCGCGTCGCCAGCAAGCCGGAATCGCAGGGAATCGCCGGTGGAGATATGAGTCCTGAACAGAAGAAAATGTTGCTCGGAGTTCTTCGGGAATTTGCCAGCAACACTCGAACAGAGGTAGCGCGGCCCGCCATGGCCGAAATCGCTGGAGTAGCAGACAAGCTACGCTTTGCCTGGTCNGGTGGATTGAAGAAGGGAGATCCCCACTACTTTCGCATTACGGATGAGGGCGCATTCATGGTGGAATATGCCAATACGCAGAATGGCGCAAACCACGCTCATGCCGTTTGGCGTCTTTTTGAAGGAGATTTCGGCCGGGATATCCTAGGCGATCACCTTAGCAAAGAGCATCCAGAGAAGAACTGACTACCCTCTCATCTGCGGCTCAGCCACGCGGGCTCTGAAAACTGGCTGACGAGCGCAGTGAATCCCTCTCCGGAGGGATTCAATTCTAGCACCTTCACGCTCAGAGACAGCTCACTGGCAAGCCCCATAAGGATTGCCGCGTCATCAGTGGGTTCTCCCAACAGGATGCTCCCCTGGTGAAGCAATCCCTTCCGCGTGCGCCGCTGACCAGCACCGGCAATCTTGTTACCGNATTGGTCAATCAGATCCCATTCCACCGGCTTCTCAAAACATGAGGAGGAATCTATGTCGTGATCCTGCCTGACAAGCTCGATCTCATGGCCACCTGCTCGCAGGGAATCTGCCAGCGCTGAATGGATCAGACGATAGCTTTCGGATCCCTTGGTCCTTGCGAGGCCATGCGATCTCGGAATAGCGAGGGTATATGTGAGATCCTTCCGATGATCGACGAGCCCTCCCCCAGTTGCCCGTCGGACAAGGGACACACCCGGCAACACCGCTTGAGCCTCTTCCAACTCACCAAAATAACCCAAGCTCCCCCAACTTCCTTCCCAGCAATATGCTCGAAGAACAGGACTCTCCTGCCCCAGGAGCCAACTGTCTACAGCCATATTTTCGGGACCATTACGGGGAACCGGATCACGCCAGAAACCGAGTTTTTCAAGTCCGCTCATGCCTCTCTCCCCCAGCTTCTGGGGCGGGCACCTCTCCCGCCACTGGCACCCCAGCCAATCCCTCAGCGAAGCGCTCAGCAAGAAGATTCACTACCCCCGGATGTGTGGCAAATAAATCGCTCCCAAAGGTTCGTAGTCCCTCATGCTCTTTTTCTGCCTCTTGCCTGATCTGCGCAATATCTCCACCGGGCCCCGCATGTCGTCCCGGCGATATGAAGAGCATGGACAACACGACATCCCTTTCGAACTTTTCCTGCCCGAGCAAATTCTCAAGGAGGGGCTCATTGAAGGCATATTCATCTCCCTCCCGGCGTTCCATTGAAGAGGCCTCTACGACCGAGGCCTTATCTTTCAGCACCTCAGCCAGCTGGTTCGCCACATGGTTGCGCACCTTGTTAACCGCTACTCGCGGGGTCCCATGGTCAACCAAGGTGACTGCGGGACGAACCAGCCCCTCTTCCTCGATCTTTCTTGCGACAAGATCACCGAGTATTCTGGCCACCCGAACATCTTCGGGCTCATCAAGCTTCACCATCGAAGGAGCAACCCGCACCTCAAGTTCGGGCCAGCCCCCACCGATTTCCCTGACGCGCTGAGGAAGATATTCATAAATGGCCGCGCTGTGACCGAAGAAAAACGGAACCACCATGAAGGAGTTCTCGCCATGTTCTCTCTGCTTCTTGAGGAACGGCTCAAAAATCTGTGCTGGGATTCCTCCAAGATCACCCGGGTCAACTTTAGTTGAATGAAGAAGGGACACAGGGTGCACCTCCCTCCCTAGCTGCGAGCCCAGGGACTCTGCAATCCGGCGAAGACTCAGGGTTGATTCAGCGCGATGCGAGCCGTTATCTACGAGAAGTGTGCAAGGGTTCAAAGTCACCGGGACTATCGTAGCCCATCATTCCAATATGTCCAAATGTCATGCGCTCAGAATTGAGGACGCCCTGACCAAGGGGCTTCGATCTAGGGGAAAAGGGGCAAACACCCTACCAACCGGCATCTCGCGCTTCTAGAAGATCTTCCCGCGGATACGTGCCCGCTGAAATTTCTAGATCCTCAGGAACGATCCCAAGCGCGGTAAATTCTTCAATAAGCTTTTTCCCTGCCTCAAGATCCAGATCGACGGCCAATTCTACCTCAACGATCTCCGGAGGATCCCCCCTACTGGTGAACCCAGCCAGGTAGCCCGCCTTCCGCTCACGAAGGATCGAGTCCATTTGCTCCCCTTTTTCTCGAAACGCAGTCAGAGAGCCTCCTGTGGGGTAGGCCAGCCAGATGAATTCCACGAATGTTGACTCATAACTCGGATCCGCTGGCCGGGTTTTTACCCATACCGTTAGCCCTGCAGCCAGCCCAAGAATAGACACAACTATCAGAAGCACTCTCACACGTAAAATTCGTCTCATTAGAAGGCCGGTTGATATTAGCAGAACACGCCCAGAATTCAATCCCGGGC